>MFLD01000030.1 GCA_001781465.1 Candidatus Kaiserbacteria bacterium RIFCSPHIGHO2_02_FULL_49_16 | reverse complement strand
AAGGGTTTGAGCCTCTTCCTCAAGGGTTTGCGACGGTTCCGTTTAACGACATCCGCGCGCTTCAAGCGGTAATTTCCCAAAAGACCGCGGCAATTATGCTGGAGCCGATTCAGGGCGAGGGCGGAGTCCGCATCGCGGAGGCGAGATACCTCGCGGCTGTGCGCAGGATATGCACAGAAAAAAACATACTTCTCATTTTTGACGAGGTTCAATCCGGCATGGGGCGCACGGGCAAAATGTTCGCGTATCAAAATCTTGGCGTTGAGCCAGACTTATTGACGCTCGCGAAAGCTCTGGGCGGAGGATTTCCAATCGGCGCGCTGGTCGCCAAAAAAGAAATCGCGGACACCCTCGGCCCCGGAACGCACGGAACGACATTCGGAGGGAGTCCTTTGGCATGCGCGGCGGGGCTTGCCGTGTTTAGGGCAATCAAAAAGGAAAAACTGCTGAAGAATGCGACAGTCATGGGTGCGTACTTGCAAAAGAAACTCAACGAACTCAAAAAGAAACACGCGGTAATCCGCGAGGTTCGCGGAATTGGACTCATGGTGGGAGTCGAGCTTACGACGGAGGGAAAGAAAATCTACGAAGAATGTCTGAAAATAGGCCTCCTCATCAACTGCACGCAAGGCAATGTTTTGCGCATCATGCCTCCGATTACGGTAAAGAAAAGCGAGATAGATAAAGCGATTTCTATTTTAGACAAGGTGCTTGATGGAATCCTGTAACCTGTAGCAGATGCGAATCGGCCACGATTTTCCACATCTTTCAAGATTGCTTGCAAATTCATTATGATATAGTGCGGGCGTGTCCGCGCCAAAACCCACCACTGCGAAGAAACACACGGCAGTGCGCCGAGTTATCAGGATGGAGGAGGCCGGCATCAATGATGTCCGGCGAGTTGGCGGGAAAAACGCGTCTCTCGGGGAAATGATTCAGGAGTTGGCATCGCAAGGAATACGAGTGCCAACTGGTTTTATAATTACGACAGATGGTTACCGCTCTTTCATAGAGGAGGCAGGTCTCGCGCCATTAATCAAAAAGACACTCAAGAATGTAAGCGCGAAGAATATAGGAGTTCTAGAAAAAGCGTGCCAGACAGTGCGGAATGCAATCGAGAAATCTGCCATTCCTGTTTCATTGCAGAACGAAATAACGGAAGCATATGCCGAAATGGAAAAGCAATATGAGAAACATATTGACGTTGCCATCCGCTCGAGCGCCACGGCGGAAGATTTGCCTGGCGCGAGTTTTGCCGGCGGTTACGAAACATATCTCGGTATTCGCGGGAAGAACGATGTCTTGAAAGCGGTGAAATCCTCTTTCGCGTCGCTTTTTACCGCGCGCGCCGTCTCGTACAGGATAGACAAAAAATTCGACCACTTTGCCATATCGCTTTCCGTCGCGATTCAGCGCATGGTGCGGACGGACATGGGCGCTTCTGGCGTCATGTTTACGATAGATACAGAAACTGGTTTTGAAGACGTAATTATTATCAACGGCGCGTACGGATTAGGCGAAATGGTCGTGCAAGGGCATGTCATACCAGATGAATACCTAATCGCCAAGCATCGCTTGCACCACGCCGCATGTCCCATAATCGGCAAAAAACTGGGCGCGAAAAGTTCAAAAATGATTTATGGCCCGAAAGGAGGCATTAAGCCAATAAAGGTAGTTAAAACGAGCGCGAAAGACAGGGCGAGGTTCGTACTCACTGACGAACAGATTCTCACTCTCGGGCGCTGGGCGGAAATAATCGAGAAACATTATACGAAGAAACGCGGTGCGAAAAGCCCGATGGACATTGAATGGGGGCTCGATGGCCGTACAAACGAACTTTTTATATTGCAAGCGCGTCCGGAAACAGTGCAGGTATCTAAAGACCGAGGAAAGCTCAAGGAATATATTTTGCGAGAGGAAGGAACGATACTCGCGAAAGGTTTCTCTGTTGGCAACAAAATCGTTACTGGCAAAGCGCGCGTTATCGGAAGCGTGCGTGATATGAGCGCGTTACTGCCTGGAGAGGTTCTCATCACTGAAATGACCGACCCGGATTGGGAGCCGATCATGAAAAAAGCCGCCGCGATTGTGACAGACAAGGGCGGGCGCACATCGCACGCGGCCATTGTGAGTCGAGAGCTGGGACTCTCTGCTATAGTCGGCGCTGAGCCGGTCACAAGGCATATAAAAACCGGGCAAATGATTACGGTGGATACAACTGGAAGCGAAGGAAGGATTTACGCGGGTGCCTTAAAGTTTGATGTTCGCGAGACCAATATCGCAAACATTCCCAAGACGCGGACGAAGATAACAATGAACATCGCCACTCCGGATACGGCATTTGAGAAATCGTTCTTGCCGAACAGCGGCGTTGGGCTCGCGCGCGAAGAATTTATTATCGCCGCCTCTGTCGGCGTCCACCCCCTGGCGCTTTTGCATTACAAAGAACTTGAGCCAACATTGCAAAAGAAAGTTGATGCGCTGACGCGAGGCTGGGAAGACAGAAGCGCATACTACGTAGACAATCTCGCATTCGGCATCGCGAAAATAGCGGCCGCGTTCTACCCAAAGCAGGTTATTGTCAGATTTTCAGATTTTAAGAGCAACGAATACCGCTCGCTCTTGGGCGGGGATGTATTTGAACCGCATGAGGAAAACCCGATGCTGGGCTGGCGCGGGGCATCGCGGTATTATGACCCGAAATTTCGAGAGGCCTTTCTTCTCGAGTGCCGCGCGATGCATAAAGTCCGAGTCACGATGGGACTGGACAATGCGGTGCCGATGATTCCATTCTGCCGAACTATCGAAGAGGGACGAAAGGTGCTGGAGACAATGAAAGATGGAGGCCTATTCGCTAACTTACTTCCGCATGCTGATGAGATGGGCGCGGCGGTTACTCCCGTTATCGTAATGTGCGAAGTGCCGTCCAACGCGATTCTCGCGGAGGAATTTTTGGGAATCTTTGACGGAATGTCAATCGGCTCAAACGACCTGACGCAGTTGACGCTCGGCCTTGACCGCGACTCCGGCATCGTCAACCGTGTCGCGGACGAGAACGACCCGGCCGTAAAGAAACTAATTTCGCAGGTCATCGCTGTTTGCAGGAAGAATAAAAAATACGTCGGCATCTGCGGACAAGGGCCGTCTGACCATCCGGCCTTCGCGAAATTCCTCGTAGAAGAGGGAATTGAGAGCATGTCCTTGAATCCAGACTCTGTAATAAAGACCACAATCGCCGTCGCGAAGATTGAGTCGAAGATGAAAAACAGTTAGTAGTAAATAGTAAGCAGTCTGATGTCTATGAAAATTTTTATGGTTCGGCACGGGGAGACGGATTCAAATGCCATAAAACGGCTTATGGGACAACGCTGTGATGATACGTTGAATGACGAAGGAAGACGGCAGGCGAAGGAATTAAATGAAAATATAGCAGAGATGATGTTTGATGTTGTTTTCTCGTCTCCGCTGAAAAGGGCATCAGAAACGGCCGAAATCATCGCGCAGAAACGCAATCTGCCGGTCATTCTTCGGGATGAATTGAAAGAAAGAGATTACGGTTCATTGTCGGGCAAAACACACCAAGAGGCGGATGCGTTTACGAAAGGCAAATGGGCCGAACTGCGCGCTTTGGATCTCAATCAAAAATATGACTATCATCCGTATGGCGGAGAGTCAGCAGAGGACGTGAAAGAAAGACTGCTAAAGTTTATCGATGAGATTAAACGAGAATACGCGAGCAAGAGGGTATTGGTGGTTGCTCATGCGGGCATTCTTCGTCTTTCACACTTGCTCTTTCGTGAAGTGAAAGTTAGTCATATCGACCATGCTTCAATCGAGGAATTCGAGATTTAATCAGCACCACAAACACAATGGCATACCTCATTCTCACGCGGCACGGAATATCTGAGTGGAACAAGATTGGCAGGTGGACTGGACTTACGGATATTGGTCTTGCTCCCGAGGGAATCGAAGACGCGCGGCGCATGGGCGGATTGATACAAGAGATTGAAATTCACGAGGCGCACACTTCGATGCTTAAGCGCGCGCATCAAACATTTGATGAAATCAAGGCCGTACTCGGCAAGCATGATTTGGAAGCGAAAAAGCACGCCGCGCTTAACGAACGCCACTATGGAGTGTATACGGGAAAAAACAAGTGGGAGATTTTGGAATCGGTTGGCGATACAGAGTTTGAGAGGATTCGGCGTGCATGGGATGTGGAGGTGGAAGGCGGGGAAAATCTAAAAGATGTTTATAACAGGGCCATTCCGTACTACAAAGAACATATCCTCCCGCAATTATGCAAGGGCCGTAACGTGCTTGTGGTCGCGCATGGCAATTCTGTACGCGCTCTTGTAAAGTACTTGGAAGATATCAGTCACGAAAAGGTGGCAAAACTTGAGATTGGTTTCGGAGAGGTATATTGCTATGAATTTGATAACAATGGGAAAATAATAGCCCGCGAGATTCGCGGTGTGAATCCAAACAAGGGGAAAGTTTAGAAACTTAAACAAAACATCCTTACATTCTCAAGTATGTAAGGATGTTTTGTTTAATCAAGCGGCAGGTGCCGTCGGCTGCGCTTTCGTTCGCGGAAAGCGACACGCAGTATTTGAATAAGAATCAGAATCATGACTACGAGAGAAATGTAAAACCAAGTTTTGGAGCTGACGACAAAGAGTCCGGCCACTGCCATGTACCGCATGGCCTTGGAAAGAATGGGCGTCTCTGGAGACGCGCTTGATGTTGAAGTGGCCGCGGCCGCAGAACTGTCGGAGGCCGTTCGCTGTGGTTTTGACGCATTGGCTGAAGAAACGGCGGGCGATGTTTCCGCCAGTTGTTTTTCAAGCGATGATTTTGCCTGCGTGCGGAGAGATTCCGCCGCGTTGTAAACGGTGTTGGCCGCGCTAATCACCGCTGGAGCTGTGGAAGCAAAACCAGTTTGAATTGCGGATGTGACTGTGTTCAATACCTGCTCGGCCGGCGTGGGAGGCGGAGGAGATGCTATGCTGACTGTTATACTCCCCGTCGTTTTGTCCGATATTACGGCGCTTGCGTTTGTTTTAGCATCCAGCACTTTTTCCATTCGCGCGGAAAGCGCGTGACTGCCGACTTTTGCAATCCACGGCAGAGACACGACCTGTGTTTCTCCAGAGGCGAGCGTGAAGTTCTTCGCGCCGAGGGGCGAGCCGTCAACCTCTATCACCACATCGCCGCTAATTGAATTCTCACTGCTGTTGTAGAGGACGGTGAAGATATTTACCGATTCTCCCGCGACAACGTGCGAGCGCGACATCCAAATCGCGCTTTGCGCGAAACCAGCGCGCAAATTTACCGTCTCCGCGAGCGAGATAAAAGGGAATGCGAGAAGCAAAATAAAAGTCGATGCTCCGGCAAATCTCTGCGACCATTCTGTACGTATGTGCCACATGCCCTTATTGTATAACAAGTGAGTCTCAGCCAGTCATCTCATATACGAAATACTGAATACTAATCCTGCTAATTTTTCCTATCAATGGAAATGTCTTCGTATGATTTCTTATCGCCAATCGGTTCTGTGTGGGTAAAGACTGTAGAATGGGGTATCGCATTTCGAATATCTTTCTCGACCGCTTCAGCAAGGTCGTGCCCTTTTTGTACCGTCCAGTTATCCGGCACCAACAAGTGGAAAGAAACAAACCGCCTTCTTCCAGATTGCCTCGTTAAGAGTCCGTGATATTTAATTTCTTTGCCTGCATGACCCGCCAAAATGTCCTGTATTTTGTCTCGCTCATCTTTCGCGATGGCGGTGTCCATAAACCCGAGCGCGGAGCGTTTTATAAGTTGGTATCCTGTGTAGACAATATTGAGTGCCACCAAAAGAGCGATTATCGGGTCTAGCATC
>MFLD01000029.1:22908-24758 GCA_001781465.1 Candidatus Kaiserbacteria bacterium RIFCSPHIGHO2_02_FULL_49_16 | reverse complement strand
AACCGCCATATGTGTGTGCACATTACCGGCGCCCCTTGACACCGAATTTCATACATGCTATGCTCACGCAATCAAATCCAGCGCTGATCCAGAGAAGTGAGGATCGAGCTTCCACTCCAGCCCACTGCACTTGATACATTAATAAGATTATTTCTCATTGCCATGCAAACAGGAACAATTGCCCGTCTCACTGATAAGGGTTTCGGGTTCATCAAGCGAGAGGGACAGGAGAGAGATCTCTTTTTCCATTCCAACGAGCTCGTCGGCGTTACGTTCGACGAACTTCGCGAAGGTGACAAGCTGACTTTCGAGGTCGCGGAAAGCCCGAAGGGGCCGAACGCCATCAAGGTCAGCCGAGCCGCTTAAGACTTAACAGTCTAAACACAAAGCGCCACGTCTGACGTGGCGCTTTGTGTTTGCCGTGCGCGTGGTTACGGATATACTGAACAATACAAGATTATGAATATATTTATTATAGGTTTTGGGAATATGGGGCAGGCAATAGCGCAGTCTTTGCGTAAGGCGCAATTACGCTACGACATTTCCGCATCGAGCCTTGATGTCGCGGATTTTGAGAAAACTACGTCCATTCTTTCTGCAAAGCCTGATAATTCCTATATCACCCTGAAGGACGCGAATGCTGTTATTCTCGCTGTGAAGCCGCAAGATTTAGAAACGGCGGCAAAGGAGACTAAAGATAAAATCCAAAAGAACGCAATCCTTGTTTCTATCGCTGCCGGTGTCACCATCGCGAAGATACGCAAACTCTTCGGGCGCGGCAAAATTGTGCGGGTTATGCCCAACATCGGGCTCTCCGTGGGGCAGGGAATTTCAGCTTGGAAAAGTTCGAGGCTGTCATCCACGGACGAGAAAAACGCGCGGCAATTACTCAACGACCTTTCCGAGAATTTCGAGGTGAATAAAGAAGAATTGATTGATGCCGTGACGGCCATTTCTGGAAGCGGGCCTGCCTATTTCTTTTTGTTCGCGGAAGCCCTGGAGAAATCAGCCACGGCGCTTGGTCTAGGCGAAAAAGATGCCCGCGCGCTTGTGGAAAAGACTCTCTCCGCTTCCGCGTCTTTGCAGAAAGGAGCGAGCTACGAAGCGCTGGTGAGAAAAGTTGCTTCGAAGGGCGGTACGACTGAAGCGGCGCTCCGCGTTTTTAAGAAGCGCGGCCTTTCACGCATTGTAGAAGAAGCAGCAAAGGCGGCCTTTAATCGCGCTCAAGAATTGAATGAAAAGTAATATTTCACAGCTTAAGAAAACAAAGGCTGCAAGCACGGAGCTTGGCCTCTTGAGTCATGCGGTACGAAACGCGGTGCTTCTTGATATCGCGCAGGCGCTGTGGAGCGCGCGGTACCAGATCTTAAATGCTAATAAGCGCGACCTTTCCCGCTTTGTGGGAGCCGAAACCATGCGTCAGAGACTTGAATTGAAAGCTCCTAAACTGGAAACGTACATAAAAGGCATAAGGCGCGTTGCCGAGCTATCGGACGCATTGGGAAAGATACTGGAGGAAAGAACGAGGCCGAACGGCCTCCACATACAAAAAGTGAGCGTCCCGCTGGGAGTAATCGGAGCCATATATGAATCTAGGCCTGAGGTGACCATTGACCTTGTCGCGCTCGCGCTAAAAACAGGGAACGCTGTCGTACTAAAAGGCGGAAAAGAGAGCTATCTTACCAACCGCGCAGTTGTAGAATGCATTCATGCTGTTTTGAGGGCGCACGGAGTATCTTCGAACGCGGTTTTTCTTGTTGACCCGAAAAGCGACTGGAAAAAAGAATTGCTGAACGCCCACGGACTCATCGACCTGCTCGTCCCTCGCGGAGGAGCCGGATTAATATCGT
>MFLD01000029.1:0-22900 GCA_001781465.1 Candidatus Kaiserbacteria bacterium RIFCSPHIGHO2_02_FULL_49_16 | reverse complement strand
CAAAGTCCAAGCGTGTGCAACGCGCTTGATTCGCTAGTGGTGCATGAGAAAATCGCGCCGCGTCTTTTGCCGCTCTTGGGCGCGGCTCTAGCAAAATACGGCGTAGAAATTCTCGCCGACCCTCCGGCATTCAAGCTCTTGAAACGCACGCTCTCGCCGAAATTGCTCAAAAAAGCGAGTCCTTCTGATTTTGGACGAGAATTTCTGTCTCTTAAGATGGCGGTCAAGACAGTCAAGAATTTTGAGGAAGGTCTTGCATTTGTGAAAAAACACACATCGTCGCATACGGAGGCGATTCTTACGGAGAATGAAGAACACGCGCGTACGTTCTTGAGCGACATTGATGCGGCTGTCGTGATGCACAACGCATCCACCAGATTCACAGATGGCGGAGAATTCGGCATGGGAGCGGAAGTCGGCATCAGCACGCAAAAGCTCCACGCACGCGGTCCTATGGGCATTGACACTCTTACGAGTTATAAATGGATTGTGCGCGGGAACGGCCAGTTCCGTGAAATGTCTTAGTGGCTTTAGCGCGATACAATGTATAAAAGAATCATAATAAAAATAGGCACAGGGGTAATTTCCAAGAAAGGAGGGAAGCTTAATCCGCGCATTCTCAAACTGCTGGTGGATCAGTGCGCGGAAATTCGTAAAAGCGGCATTGATGTAATTATAGTAACTTCCGGCGCCGTAGGAACCGGCAGAGGGCTTATCACAATAGAGGATGGAACAGACAGCGTCGTCAAAAAGCAAGTGTATGCGGCAGTGGGACAGGTGAAGCTTATGAGCATATACGCGAAATATTTCGCCAAGCACGGGATTTTCTGCGCGCAGATTTTGGCGACCAAAGAAGATTTCCGCGACAAGGAGCACTACCAGAACATGAAAAATTGCATGGAGAATCTTTTGCGGGACAACGTTATTCCCGTCGTCAACGAGAACGACGCGGTCGCCGTCGCCGAACTTGTGTTTACCGACAATGATGAATTATCTGGGCTGATAGCACAGCAACTCAACGTAGATGGTGTGATACTTTTGACGAGCGTCGATGGAGTGTTTGCCGGGAATCCCAAAGATAAGAATGCGAAAGTAATATCGGAAATTCAATATTCAGATATCGCGTCTTTTGAGAAGTATTTGATGCCGGACAAAACTGAGTTTGGAAGGGGCGGAATGCCGATGAAATTCAAGGTGGCGAAAGAACTCGCGGAGAAGAGAATTACAACGCATATAGCGAATGGCCTCACTCCCGGCGTCTTATCGGATATCCTTAAGGGGAAATCAGTCGGAACGAAATTCCTTCCGCTAAAAGAATAATAAAGTTAACAAACATACTTACAAACTTGAGGATGTAAGGATGTTTTTTTGAAGTCACGGAAACTGCCCTCGCTTTTCTTGTTTTCTTATTCCAGTGTTTTGCAAAATACTGGAATAAGAAAAGGCAGCAGGACCAATCAAGGTGTGGATATCGCTCGTCGGCTTGCGTGCTTGGCATTATAAAATGTAGTACACTGACGCGATGATACGGGTAGCTATTAACGGTTTCGGACGTATCGGGCGCGGATTCACGCGAACCGTTCACGGAAAGAAAGATATAGAAATAGTGGCAATCAACGACCTCGCGCCCGCGGGCAATCTTGCTTATCTCCTGAAATACGACACTGTATATGGAAGGGCGCAGTTCTCTGTTGAGGCCGGAGAGAACGCGATCATTATAGATGGAAAGAAGATTCCCGTGCTTGCCGAAAAAGACCCCGCGAAATTGCCTTGGCGAGATCTGAAAGTCGACATTGTTCTTGAATCGACAGGATTCTTCACGAACGCCGAAAAGGCACATGCTCACATTGACGCCGGGGCTAAACGAGTGGTCATCTCGGCTCCGGGGAAAGGCGAGGGTGTTGAGACTATTTTGCTCGGTGCCAATGAAGAAAAATTCGCGACTTGCCAAATAAGCTCTAATGCGTCATGCACCACAAATGCGGTAAGTCCGGTAATAGGCATATTAGATGCGGCCATAGGAATCGAACGAGCTATACTCAACACAACTCACGCCTATACCGCCACACAATCGATAGTAGACGGAATTGCCCCCGATGATTTTCGTCGAGGTCGCGCGGGAGCGATGAATATGGGGCCATCGTCTACTGGCGCCGCGAAAGCGACAGCACTCGCGTATCCTCAATTGAAGGGAAAATTTGACGGTATAGCCGTGCGTGTTCCGGTCGTGTCTGGTTCAATCGCCGACATCACTTTCGTGGCAAAAAGAGCGACTTCTGTAGAAGAGGTAAATGATGCCTTGCGTTCTGCCGCAAAAACCGATCAATGGAAGACAGTATTTGCCATTACGGAGGAACCGCTAGTATCCTCAGATATTTTAGGATTGCCATTCGGTTCTATCGCGGACTTAGCAATGACTCGCGTCGTCGATGGAACATTGGTAAAAGTTCTCGCGTGGTACGACAACGAAATGGGCTATGCGCATACTCTTTTAGCACATATTAGGAAGGCCGCGAATAATCTTTAACTCATGCGAATTTACATTGCTTCGGATCACGGCGGGTTCGAGCTAAAGAGCAGTCTCAAGGCTTTTCTAAAAGAGAAACCAGGATTTGAAATTGAGGATTGCGGGGCGCATGCCTTTAATGCCGATGACGATTATCCAGAAATAATTGCGCGCGCGGCGCGCAAACTCTCTGCGGACACTCTCGCCGGGAAAGACAGTCGCGCAATCGTCGTCGGAGCGTCGGGCCAGGGAGAAGCAATCGTCGCAAATCGATTCAAAGCCGTACGCTGTGCCACATATTATGGGTCTGCAGGAGAGCAAAAAGATATGAGCGGGAAAACATTGGATATGATTGCATCCACGCGCGAACATAATAATTCCAACGCGCTCTCGCTCGGAGCGCGATTCTTGACTGTTGAAGAGGCGAAGCGAGCGGTTGAAAAATGGCTTAAAACCGAGTTTTCCGGGGAGGAACGCCACGCGCGAAGAATCAAGCAGATTGACGAAGTATCATAAGCTAAATGGAAATAGAAATTACTCCGACATGCGTACCGAATGACGCGGAATCACTTGCGACTGGGGCGGATGCGATTCGCGCCTACGCAAACAGCATTCACGTTGACGTAACTGATGGACTTTTTGCTTCGGCTATCACATGGCCGTACGTGAGAAGGGGAGAATTCGGAGAATTCAATCTTACGGGAACACGCGGTCTCACGACAGAGATTCACCTGATGATTCAGAATCCGCGCGCGCTCGGAGTTGAGTTCGCGCTCGCTGGGGCAGAAAGAATTCTCGGGCATGTGGAAGCATTCACATCCCCCGATGAGGCATCGGAAGCACTTTCGGCATGGAAAAAAAACGGGGCGCAAGAAATCGGTCTCGGCGCCCTTCTCCTCACGCCGCTTGAATCGTTGGCACCCCTTGTCCCTCTCTGCGATGCCGTACATCTAATGACCATAGCTTCTATCGGAACACAGGGGATTCCCTATGACGCGCGCGGCGTTGCGCGCATAGCCGAATTTCACGCGCGATTTCCCGGTACCCTAATCAGCGTTGATGGCGGGGTTGCGGAATCAAACATCGCGGACCTCGTCCGCGCCGGAGCGCGGCGCTTCGGCGTTGGCTCCGCGCTCTCAAAAGCCAAAGAACCTGCCTCCGCATACGCGCGCTTGAAGGCGCTAGCCGAATCCGCGATCGTCTAGTAATCTAAGGGGCTATGAAGACAATATTGCTCATACACGGCCCAAATCTGAATCTCCTCGGCGTGCGCGATGCGCACCTCTATGGTACAAAAACTCTTCGCGATATTGAGGCCTTGGTACGAGAGACCGCCGAGACATTGAGATACGAGGTGCTGGCATTTCAATCTAATCATGAGGGCGCAATAGTAGATTTTCTCCAGAAAGAGAGTCCGAAAGCAGATGGAATCATCATCAATCCCGGTGCCCTCACGCACTATAGCTACACATTGTACGACGCGCTCCGAGACACTAAGCTTCCGGCAGTTGAAGTGCATCTTTCCGACATCAATTCCCGCGAGGCGTGGAGGCGCGTTTCTATCACAGCGCCCGCATGTATCGCGCAAATCTCCGGCAAGAAGGAAGCAGGGTACGTGGAGGCGCTGGAACTACTTCATAAGAATTTGCGATAACCGCGAGAATACAGGAATTTGCAAGCATCAATTTGCAATTTGCAAAGAATATCCAAATAACAAAAGCCAAACATGAAATACGATTTGGAGGAGCGCGTTGCAAAGTTTGGAGAGGATATTATTGATTTCTCGAAAGTTGTCGCGAAGAACGAAATTACAAAACCGCTCGTAAATCAAATAGTAAGATCCGGGACGAGTATAGGCGCGAATTATATGGAAGCGAATGAAGCAAGTTCTAAAAAGGATTTCCGAAACAAAATTAAGATTTGTTGTAAAGAGGCAAGAGAAACGAAACATTGGTTGCGAATGATAGCGCGTGCTGATGAAAAAATGATACTATCATGCAAACTGCTATGGAAAGAGGCCGACGAACTGAATAAAATATTTGGCAGTATAGCTCGTAAATCCATTGATATTTCTTGAAAATTATGTTTTGTAAATTATTTGCAAATTGTCAAATTGAGATTTGATTTTATGTCCTTCTCCGCTCATACAAAGCTCACTGCCGTTATTGGAAACCCGATAGGGCATAGTTTAAGCCCGCTTTTGCACAACGAAATATACGTCCGCGAGGATATTGACGCGGTTATGCTCGCGTTCCAGAACCAGAGCATCATCGAGCTGGTACAGGCAATACGCGCGCTTCCGATTCATTTGACCGCTATCACTCTGCCGCACAAAGAGTCAGTCATTCCTCTTTTGGACGAGGTGGACAAAAAGGCGCTCGCAATTGGTTCCGTGAATACTGTTGTTAACACTGGCGGTAAACTCAAGGGCTACAACACCGATGTCGTTGGTATCGCGGTCGCGCTTAAAGACACGCCGCTCAAAAGTAAGAGCGTGCTTATTTTCGGTGCGGGCGGAGCCGCGCGCGCCGTTGCGTATCACATGAAAGAATGCGGAGCGAAAATTCACAGCTACGACAGGGCGCTCAAGAAAGCGCAAACTTTGTGCGAGAAATTTGGAGGCACTGCATTGGAGCTTGATGCACTGAACGGCGCACAATTCGATGTCATCGTCAACGCATCTCCAGTGGGACTCCATCCCAATATCGATGCCACACCCGTGCCTAAGGAGATGATTCGTAAGGGAGGAATCGTCTTTGACCTCGTCTACAATCCGCTTGAGACACGTCTCATGCGCGAGGCAGTCGAAAGGGGGGCGCAGGCAATTTCCGGCCTCACGATGCTCGTGGAACAAGCGCTCGAACAAGAGCGCCTGTGGCTCGGGCGGGAAATCGGCAACGCGCCGTACTACGTGCTTTTGGAGAGGGAGTTGAACAAAATGAATCCAAGGTGAGACCTTTCAGACCTTGCGGATTTTGATCTCTTGCGAATTCTTGAGGTGACTCCTCACCAGCGGGGGAGGTGTTTCCTCGGGAATTCGGCGGTCTCCCCGGCGTTTCTTACTACGGACTATGTACTACTAACTACAGACTACTTCGGCTTGACAGGGGGGGTTCTCATTATGATAACGGTCGGCTGTGTTTTCGATTCATAATCAAGAGGGGGTCACATGACAGATCCAAAAGTAGTAGAGTACATCGCCAAGCTTTTCATGGAGAGCTTGGCGCCAGAGCAGTTGGCGCAACTCAATGCCAGGGCTAAGGCAGCTCCGGAGGAAATGGCAACCATTATCCAAGAGACACTGGTTGTCGATTCCGGCAGAGCGTCACTGGTCTTTGGTAGGGCAGTGTTTATAGATGTCAACCGTGCACTAGCCGAGAGCCTCGTTCAGTATTACCAGAGGATGGAGGTCGGCTGACCACGGAGGCCGGACTAAGCACAAATACACTTGCTTAGTCCGGCCCTTCGATTTTATCTGAGTAAATCTGTGGGTTTGAGCGCCACACATCAAGTGGTACACTAATTCAACGGCAGAGCCGCATATTTCATATGGGCGTTACAATCATCAAGAAAATGCCATCGTCCGACGAAATAATCGCTCGTCATCCGCTTTCTGCACAGGGAGAAAAGAACGTGGAGAAAGACCGCAAGGAGATTTGCGACATTTTGACCGGGCGCGACAAGCGTCTGCTTTTCATAATCGGCCCGTGTTCCGCGTGGCCGAGCGAGGCCGTTCTTGAATATGCGAAACGCCTCAAGAAACTTTCCGAGGAACTCAAAAGCTCTCTCAAAATAGTGATGCGCGTGTACATTCAGAAACCGCGCACTATCAAGGGTTGGCTCGGGCCGGTCAATCAGCCCAATCCGCTCGAGCCCGCCGACATTGCCCTCGGCATTGAATACTGCCGCGACATGATGGTTAAAATTGTTGAAATGGGATTACCCATCGCCGATGAAGCGCTCTTCACGCACAACTCAAAAGGGTTTGCGGAGCTCCTCTCGTGGATAGCTATCGGTGCGCGAAGCGTTGAAGACCAGGAGCATCGGATTTTTGCCTCGGGGCTTGAATGTCCGGTAGGTATGAAAAATTCTACCTCGGGCTCGATTGATGTCGCAGTGAATGCGATAGTCGCCGCACAGCACAAGCATGTAGCTGTGATAGACGGATACCAGGTGGAGACGCACGGAAATCCGTATGCGCATCTTGTGCTTCGTGGTGGAGAAACTGGTCCAAACTACGGTGCTGAACACATCCATAAAGCTAAAGCGTTTTTCGAGAAGCACAAAGTAAAGAATCCCTCCATCATAATTGATGCAAGCCACGATAATTGTGTTGTGAATGGAAAGAAAGATTGCACGATGCAAACAACTATCGTGAAAGAAGTACTCGCGACCATGCGGGTTCACGATGACTGCCGGCATCTGGTGAAGGGTTTTATGGTGGAGAGTTTCCTTAAAGAAGGGAACCAAAAGGTGGACTCGCTCACTGAAGAAACGATTGACCGTGAAGGGCTTTCAATTACCGATCCGTGTTTGGGCTGGGAGGCCACGGAGAAATTGCTTCGAGAGGTTCATAAAACCAATGGAAACTAAGACTATTTCTGCGAGTTTGGAAGGTGGCGCAGGATACTCTGTGTCTATTGGCTCTGGGCTAGAAAAAGAGTTGAAAGAAATCGCGAACCGCGAAGGAAAGAAGAGCCGAATTGTTGTCATTACCGATAGGAGCGTGGAGAAATTATTTGGCGAACAGATTGTGTCGACTCTTGAAGCCCCTGGAAAACCGGTCGAACTTTACAGTTTCTCGGAAGGGGAACGCAATAAAAATCAAAAGACGGTGACGACTCTCCAGCACGAGCTTCTGAATGGTCGATACGGGCGTGACACGCTTATTTTCGCGGTGGGGGGCGGAATTGTCGGAGATGTCGCAGGATTTGTCGCGGCGACATATATGCGCGGTGTTCCATATGTAAATGTTCCGACGACATTGCTTGCAATGGTAGACAGTTCCATCGGAGGAAAGGTCGGCATTGACACCAAGTACGGAAAAAATACCATCGGCAGTTTCTGTCTTCCTCGCGCCGTAATCATTGATATACAATATCTCGCGAAGATGCCGCGCGAACAGATAATTAACGGGCTTATTGAAGCGGTGAAAACTTTCATCACATCGGATAAAGATGCTCTCCCGCTTGTGGAGAAACTTAATCTTGATGAACCGCTTAAAACACCGGAAATTCTTCAGGAAATAATTTTCCGTTCCGTGAGTTATAAAGTAGGAGTCACGGGCCGAGACGTACGCGAGGGCAATGAGCGCATGGCACTCAATTTCGGCCACACTATCGGGCATGCAATTGAATTGCTTTCCGGCTACCGCTTGCCGCACGGATTTGCCGTGGGCTATGGGATTTTGGCCGAAGCGAAGATATCCGAATCGCTAGGCATACTTTCTGCTTCTGACTGCGCGGAATGCTTCAGGCATCTCGCGCGTCTTGGAATCGTGCCGGAAGATTTCCCGAGCTATTCGCCAGAGAAAATATTGGAAGCAACGCTAGGAGATAAGAAAACGCGCGGTGGTGTCCCGCGCTATATCCTGCTTGAAACCATAGGCAAAGTGCATCAAAAAGACGGGCAATTCGCGCATCCGGTTCCGGACGAGGTTGTGAGAAAAGCTCTTAAAAAATGCGCAGAAAAGCAGTAATTTGCAAATACCAATTTGCAATTTGGCAAACAAAATTACAAGAATCCAATCACCAAACAGCACATTTTGAGAATTGTAATTTGAAATTTCTTTGCAAATTGATCTTTGGGAATTGCAAATTTCCCACACAGATTGCGAATTGCCAAATTGAGATTTAGAGGTGAGGTTTAGGAATGTTATACTTCCAACAATGACAATTACAGATGTGGAAGTAAAAGCGATAGAGCTTAAGGCAAATGACATCCGACAGACGATTATCCGGATGCTCACCGCGGCTGGCTCGGGGCACACCGCCGGCCCCCTGGGGATGTCGGATATTTTTGCGGCGCTTTATTTTCACGTCTTGAAACACGACCCGAAAAATCCTGATTGGGCCGAGCGAGACCGCCTTTTTCTCTCCAATGGGCACATCGCGCCGGTGCTCTACGCTACGATGGCGCATTCCGGTTATTTTCCCGTTGAGGAATGCCTAACGCTTCGGAAATTCGGCTCCCGCTTGCAGGGGCATCCGGAGCGACATGCCTTGCCCGGCCTTGAATCAACTTCGGGCCCTTTGGGGAGCGGGATTTCGCAGGCAGCTGGTTATGCGTACGCCGCGCGGATGGACAGTCCGCCAGCCGGCGGATTTCGCGTATATGTCGCGACGTCGGATGGCGAACACGACGAGGGAAATTCATGGGAAGGGGCGATGTTCGCGTCCGCGAAAAAGTTGGGCAACCTCACGCAAGTGATTGACCGCAATTTTATTCAGATAGACGGCAATACCGAAGATGTTATGCCGCTTGAACCGTTCGGCGATAAGTATCGCGCGTTCGGCTGGCACGTGATTGATATAGACGGCAACGACATCAGGCAATTCGTCGCGGCGTGCGAGGAGGCAAAAACCGTCACGGACAAGCCGACTCTAATACACGCGCGCACGGTTCCCGGAAAAGGAATTAAATCCATAGAAAACGATTACCTCTGGCACGGCAAACCGCCATCCAAAGACGAGGAGGTTGTTTTTTTAGAAGAGTTATCTCTGGCCCGCGAAGCGTTGTTGAAAGCTGGAAAATAAATATGCACTCTACGAAAGATGGAAAAAACCACGTAATAATCCTCGAGAGAGGGGAGGATGTTATCCCCGCACTTGAGGAATACTGCGCGGAAAACAAAATTATTGCCGGAGTTTTCACTGGTATCGGAGCCGTCAACAATATTGAAATAGGGTATTACGATTTTGATAAACGAGAATATCATTTTCGCAAAGAGGAAGGAGATTTTGAGGTGGCTAGTATGAACGGCAATGTCGCGCTTTTCGATGGCAAGCCATTCATTCACGCGCATGCGGTACTTTCTCGGTGCGACAAGACCCTAGAGTGCATCGGGGCACATATCAAAACAGCTTCTGTCGCGGTGACTCTTGAAGTGTTCCTGACGGAGACGAAAGTTTCTCTTACTCGCAAACACAATGACTTTATAGGACTTAAGTTACTGCAGGTATGATTAACAAAGAAATGCATTTGCGCGAAGACTTATTCGAAGGCAAGGAGAAATCCCCGACTCGCAGTGGCTTCGGAAAGGGAGCTGTGGAGGCGGGAAAGGCCGATGAGCGAGTGGTCGTTTTGTCCGCTGATTTGGCTGAATCAACGCGCGCGGACGCGTTCCAAAAAGAGTTTCCGGAGCGTTTTGTTGAAGTGGGCGTGGCCGAGCAAAATATGGCTACGGTTGGGGCCGGAATGGCGGCATACGGCAAAATCCCGTTCATAACCTCTTACGCCACATTTTCACCCGGGCGAAATTGGGAGCAGATACGCACAACAATTGCCATCAATAACGTGCCAGTGAAAATCTGCGGAATGCATGCGGGGCTTCTAACGGGTCCCGACGGCGCGACGCATCAGGCGCTGGAAGATATCGCGCTCATGCGCGCCATGCCAAACATGATTGTAATTTCGCCCTGCGACGCGGAGGAGGGGCGAAAAGCGACGCTCGCCGCGGCAAAAAATGGCCTGCCAACTTACTTGCGTTTTGCCCGCGATAAGACTCCCGTAATGACCACTCCGGAAACACCGTTTGAAATTGGTAAAGCGCAGATATTCTGGAAGAGTAAAAATCCTAAAGTCGCGGTATTCGCGACTGGTCCGCTCGTGTACAACGCGCTCCTCGCGGCGCGCGAACTCGAGGGGCATGGAATAGGAACTGCTGTCGTCAATGTTCATACCATCAAGCCGCTTGATAAAGAGCTAATAGTTGCCCTCGCGCGCGAGACTGGCTCCGTGGTCACGGTAGAAGAACATCAAATCATGGGAGGGCTCGGGGGCGCCATCGCCGAACTTCTTGCGCGCGAATGCCCAACGCCCATCGAATTTGTCGGCATACAAGACAAGTTCGGTCAATCCGGCGAACCGAAAGAGTTAATGGAGCATTACGGCTTGGGTGTCTCGCACATATCCGCCGCAGTCAGCAAGGTTCTCGGCAGAAAATAAAAACGTAGGTATTCCGTGTGTCTACAATAATATACCATGGTATCAAACAGTAGGAAGAAAATAAAAGGAGTTATGTTTGACGATACTCCGATGGGGCTTTTGGAGGCGCTATTTGTTGCGGGCGGAATTTCTATTGCCTTATCATCCGCGCCCACTCTTTTTATTGCTCTTGCATCCGTGGGGTTCGCTCTAAAAGCGGACGACCGCGCGCAACGAAAAAAGGTTCAAAGCTCATTTGATTATCTGAAGCGTCATAAATACGTTGCTATAAAGTCATTTCCGCAAAAAACAACTGGCTCTGTGCTTACCGACAAAGGACGAAAACGGATAAAGCGCGTTTTATTGCGTCGAGCTCTTGAGTCACCGGTGAAGCGCCAGAAGAAATGGGACTGCAAGTGGCGACTCATTCTTTTTGACATATCGGTTGAAGAGCGCGCGAAACGCAATGCGTTTCGCGCGATGATTCGGCGTATTGGAGCAGTAATGTTGCAGAAAAGCGTTTGGGTTTATCCGTATGACTGTTCCGAACATATTGCTTTGCTAAGGCAGTTCTTTGATTTGCCCGAAGAGGCCTTGCGGCTTGTAGAAGCTCATTCCATCGGGGATGATCTAGCGTTGAGGAAACATTTTAAGTTACTCTGACGATTTGCCTACAAAATAGTACCATGGTATCAAAAAGTAGGCGGATAATACGAAAGATGGAAAATATGGGGACTAGATTGCGGTCATTTGGAAGTCCTTTGGGCGGTTGGTGTACAGCTCCTCTACCTGGCTTTCCGTGAGAAGCCCCGCTTGGGCGCCGACTCCTTGCACAACCCTCGAGGCGTTAATCATTCCGCGCAGGAGCGCCTCTTTGGGCGCGAGTCCTTTGATGATGCATGCAACGGTTGTTGAGGCGGTCGCATCTCCCGCTCCGGTGCGATTTACGGGCGGAGCTTTGTCGGGATACATTGGCGCATGATACACGCCGGAATCATCCATAATATAAGCCCCGTTTTGCCCGTCTGTGATTACCGCGATTTTCGGGCCAAGTTCACGGACGCTTGAAAGGAGCTTTTTCAAGTCGCTTTCTTTCGTTCCGAGAATTTGTTGGGCCTCTTCTCTGTTGCAGAAAAATATCTCCGACACGGCGTAAATATCTTTCAGTTCCTCAAGTTTTGAGCGAATCTGGAATGTTCCGGGCTGGAATGCCAGCTTGACGCCGTTTTCTTTTACATAGCGCGCGATGTCGCGCTGCATGTCATATGTGCCTTCCGCAAGCGATGTGAGATAAATCCATTTCGGCGGTTCGTCAAAGTGCGGAAGCGAACGCTCGAACAACTCGTGTTTGATGAGGATTGTGCGCTCTGCCTCGTATTGGAGGACGTAGTGGTAGTTGGTCTTCTGCCCGGCGTGTACCCCAACATACTCTGTCGCCACCCCTGCTTTCTTGAGTGCCTCCAAACAAGTCTTGCCATTGAGGTCATCGCCGAGTTCGGTCGCGACCGCGACTTGAAGCCCAAGTTTCGCGGCGGCGACGGCGGCATTCGGGCCGTTGCCAACTGCCGGAACTTCCGTCGCCGATTCAAACGGGATTTTCTGTCCGAACTTCACGCATAGCAAACAATTCTCGTGGTCCAAGTCGCACTCAACTTTCGCTTCCTTTAGTTTGATGAAGCAGTCTGTCACTATGTCGCCGAACGCGACAAAATCGTAGTCCATAGAAATAGTATAACAGAATTTCTTTAGTGGTAGGCAATACCTGCCAGAGGCAGGCAGGGACAATAGGAGAAAAAGGACAGCAAAAGTAAGAATGTTCAACACTCGGTGTTGAACAGTGTTGAACAAAAGAGGCAACTGTTAAATGTTAAACACTCGGTGTTGAACAAAAGGTGTTGAGCAAAAGGCAATAAGTGTGAAAGAACAGCAAAATGTTTTGGGGTACAAAAAAGCGAGCCCAGCAAAAGCTAGGCTCGTTCATGCTGGGCTGAAAAAGTTAGCCACCCAGCTGACCTTGCTAGTCGAGCTGATGCGGACTTTCTTTTTGTAGTTCTTCCTTTAGTATCCGTATCTTTATTTCGCCACTGATCCGCCCACCCAGAAGGTTCTGTCGGATTTTTATATCCGGAACTTCGGCCGGATGCCGCTTTTCTCTTATCACGGCCTCGAGCGCTTTTCTGCTCTTCTGGAGGTAGATTACGGCCAGGCGCAGATTCGGCGGTTTCTCGAACATTTCTCGCTCCGCCGTCTCGAGTAAACGAATCGTCTCCAACCACGGATCAAGTCGATTCGCCACCCATGTCATCAATGGCAGACCGAGAAAGCAGGCACCCAGAATCAATAACGCAACATTAATGAGCAGATACGCATTCATGCTTTTCTCCTTGCATACCAAGTCACCACACCGAGTACCGCCCCGGCGGGTATTTCTTGAATCAATGTTCAACTACTTGTACAAACCGACTGGCACTATCGCACATCAGAGAGAGAGTCAATGATAGCCACTGCCGTGGCTCGCAGACCGTCTACAGGTGCCGACCATCGACCGGTCGGCCAAGCGCAGACTGAACGCGGAAGAAATACCGAGGGCTCACCTCGACCACGAGAATTCCCGAGGAGACACCTTGCAAATGCCAAGGAGTCACCTCGGGAACTTCTGACCTTTGACTTTTGATTTTTGACTTTAATCCTGTATACTCTCGCCAATGTTAACTGTTGAAGTTGAAAAGCGAGAGATGAAAGAATCGCCGGAGGCACTTCGCAAGCGAGGCGCTATGCCCGCTGTTTTTTACGGCCCGAAAGAAGGCGCGACTGCAGTTGCGATAAATGCTCTGAAGTTTGACCGCGTCTGGCGCGAGGCGGGCGAAACGACAGTTGTTGTGCTCAAAGGCGTCGGCGAAGAAAAAGAGGCGCTCATTCACGATGTCCAATTTCATCCAGTCACCAGTTCCCTGCTCCACGCAGATTTTTATGTGCTTGAGAAAGGCAAGAAAATCAAAATCAAAGTTCCTCTTAAGTTCGTCGGTGTCGCTCCTGCAGAGAAGGCGGGAAACATCGTATCCAAAGTGTTGCACGAAATCGAAATTGAAGTTGCTCCCGCGGAACTTCCGCACAACTTGCCGGTAGACATATCCGTTCTTGCGAATGTCGGCGAACATATTACCGCAGAGCAGATAAAACTTCCTCCGAGCGCCGCTCTTATCACGCAAGCTGGCGATATAGTTGTAACTATAATCGAATTCAAAGAAGAGAAAATAGAGGAGCCGATAACGCCGGTCGCGGCGGAAGGCGCGCCAGTCGCTGGAGAGGCGGGCGCGGTTTCGGTGGCGGGAGCGGAAGCTGGAACGTCGAAGCAAGAGGCGGGAGACGCAAAGAAGGAAGTGAAGAAAGAGGCGAAGAAAGAGGCGAAGAAATAAATTCTGTAATCAGTTTCCGAGGAGACACCTCCCCCCTTGGGTGAGGATTCACCTCGGAAAGGAGTCTTTTGTTGTTATAATTACGCGATGCGGCATTCGCTCGCCAATTTTTTTGTTGCGTTTTCGTGCGCCATCTTTTTTATGCTCGCGCCGCTCGTGGCGCGAGCGGATGTAATTGCAAACCAACGCGCCGAATTAGAGAGGCAGTTGCGACTAATAGAGACAGACATTAAGGCTAATCAGGGTGTTCTCGCGGAAAAACAGAAACAGCGTGTTTCGCTTGAACGAGATGCCGCCATTCTTGATGCAAAAATCAAAGTGGCGAAGCTCGGCATCAAGGCTCGAGATATTGTTCTAAAGAACATCCAGAGCGGCATTAAGGATAAAGCAGATGCCATACGTTCATTAGACGGCAAGGTGGCGAATAGTCAGGATTCACTCGCGCAAATACTGCGGCGCACGCGGGAAATAGATGAGACTACGCCCGTGGAATTGGCGCTCGGAGGTTCCATAACCGACATTTTCAATGATATAGATGCGTTTCAAACAATACAGCGCGCGCTTGATTCATCGTTCAAGGAAATGGCCACAACGAGAATCGACCTCTCTTTTCGAAGAAGCGCGCTAGAGGAGCAACAGGAAGAAGAACAAGACCTGCGACAGCTCCAAGTTCTTCAACAGAGGTCTTTACAGAACGATGAAAAAGAAAAGAAGGAGTTGGTTCTAGCCGCGCGCGGACAGGAATCAATTTATCTTCAGCTTATCGCAGATAAAGAAAGGAACGCCGCCCAGATTCGCGCCGCACTGTTCGTGCTTCGCGACTCGACGGCGGTGGCGTTCGGCGACATTTTCTCATACGCGAAAGAAGCATCAGTGAAAACGGGCGTGCGCCCCGCGCTCATTCTCGGAGTTCTCGCGGAGGAAAGCAACTTGGGGACTAACGTAGGGACAGGGAACTGGAAAAAGGATATGCATCCGACCCGCGACCAGCCGGTGTTTGCAAAGATTACAGCGACTCTGGGACTTAATCCCGACACTCTGCCAGTTTCCAAAAAGCCATGGTACGGATGGGGCGGGGCGATGGGCCCGGCGCAGTTCATTCCATCAACGTGGGTGCTGTATCAAGACAGAATAGCGCGCGCGACAGGGCAGAATCCTCCGAATCCGTGGAACGCGCGCACGGCGACTTTTGCCGCGGCGATTCTTCTTATGGACAATGGCGCGGATAAGGGCACGCGCGCCACGGAGCGCCTCTCGGCGCTCCGCTACCTTGCCGGTTGGAAAAATGCCGGAAAGCCCGCCTATGCCTTTTATGGCGACGATGTGATGGAGTTGGCGGATAAGTTCCAGGGGCAAGTTGATATCCTAGAAGGAAAAAGAACGCAGTGACTATTCTAGTGGCGCCCGTGCTTATGGGAAGCGTTATGCGGAAGCGAGGCCTCCGCAATTCGGTTGCCGCTTTTGGGGTGGTGCTGGAGAAGAAAATAAAAATATTTGACAAGTGGTGGGGGGGGGTGCTATTAAGTATGCACATTCGCGGGATTGACTGCGAATCAACAGTGTGAGGAGGTAGCATGGCCGTACCCTGGAAACAAAAGTTAGCCCAGACCATGGACGCCATTGAACTGGCGAAAGGGTTGGCAAGGGCAATGGCAGAAGCCATGCCCAAGGGTGGGTGGTCTTTCAAGGTTCGTGCCCACGGGGTGCATATGGAATCCTACATTGGGTTGGAAGGACGTCTCGAGCTGAAGTATGAGGTATGTTCGGGCGAAGAGCTGAAAGAAATGTTTTACTTTCTCGCTCAGCTGACAGAAAAGACCCAGTGCCCGGTTGACGTATCGCACTATCGCGACATCGACCACCAATGGTCGTTTATCGCGAAACCTGGGGATACCCAAAGATTCATTGAAAGCCGCTTTGGCACTATATACCACTGGTAGTCGGAGGCTACCGCACGGACAATAACGGTTTCGAGTCCAGCTTGGAGCCGTTATTCCTTTTATACAGATACCTTGTAATTCTGCAAATTTTAATGTATTCTCCTTGGAATGAATCCCGTTAGAAGTCGCGGAAGTTATGGGCGATTTGGGAGTCATATTTGCAATACTATGCGTCGAACAATTAAAAACTTTAATCTCGAGTCGGAAGCGCAAGCTTCCTACTTCTAGCGGGATGAAAAAAGAAATCCATCCGGCGGATTATAGGCAGGTTATTTTTGATGATGCTACTTCGGGCAAGCGGTTTTTGATTGGGTCTACCGTGAAGACTGCGAAGACCGCGAAATTGGACGGCAAGGAATATCCCGTTTTTAATGTGGAAATTTCAAGCGCGTCGCATCCTTTTTATACCGGCCAGTCCAAGACTATTGATACTGCGGGGCGGGTTGAGAAATTTAAAACCAGAGCCGCATCCGCGAAGCCGAAGGCAGGAAAGAAGACAAAGTCCGCCAAAGGCGGATCCGCCTCCGGCGGAAAATAACTTGGCTCGTATGGCGCGCGCGCAGAATGCGCGCGTGCCAATATTCCGTATACTGTATTCTGTATACCAAATACTAAATACTGAATACCGTATACAAAAATGATATGAGCGAAGTGAATCGAATTAACCCAGACGACTACGCCGATGATAGGCGGGTTTCTTATTTGGTAGCCGAATGGAAGAAGCTCACGCAATCCGAAAAAGACGCGGAAGAACTTGTGGAAGTGGACCCGTCGATGAATGAGCTTGGAGAAAAAGAGCTCGCGGATATTGCGGAGCAGAAAGAACGGCTCATAGGCGAAATTGAAAAAATAGTTGGTAACGGTGCGGAAGAGCGCGAATGGCCGAATGAAGTCGTCTTGGAGGTCCGCGCGGGAGTCGGCGGAGATGAAGCGTCGCTCTTTTCGGAAGAACTTTCGCGAATGTATTTGCGGTTTGCCGAAAGCAAGGGCTGGAAATGGCGCGCGCTTTCGGAATCAACCGCAACAGTTGGGGGATACAAAGAAGCGCAATTTGAAATCAAGGGAGAGAACTGCTACCGAGAACTCCGTTTTGAAACCGGCGTACATCGCGTCCAGCGCGTGCCAGCGACTGAAAAAGCCGGGCGAATTCACACATCAACTGCATCCGTTGCCATTCTTCCAATATACAAGCGAACGAAAATCAAGATTAATCCTTCCGACCTTGAGATGGAAACATCGCGCTCCGGCGGGGCGGGCGGGCAGAATGTCAACAAAGTGGAAACTGCTGTACGGATTATCCATAAACCGACGGGGATTGATGTGAAATGCACCTCGGAGCGCTCGCAAGCGCAGAACAGGGAAAAGGCGCTCACGCTTTTGACTAGCCGTCTCCAGCAGGCGCAGGATGAATCGGAAGCGCGCGCGCGGTCTGCAGAGCGAAAAGCCCAAGTTGGCACAGGCGACAGGTCGGAAAAGATCCGAACATATAATTTTCCGCAAGACAGGGTTACCGACCATCGCATCAAAGAATCTTGGTCGAACCTTGAAGCAATCATGACTGGGCGCATCGGAGAGATTTTGCAGACGCTGGATGCGAAGGAAAGAGGTGAGTAATGAGTGATAGAATGGCCGCACAATGTCACGGCTAAGTTGTCATGGCGGAGCGGGAACGGTCACAGGTGCGAATTTTTTGCTTGAGTTCGGAGATAAGAAAATTCTCGTTGATTGCGGAATTCATGAGCGCGAGCAAATTTGCGACCCGAGTAATTACGCTGATTTTCCTTACGACCAGAAAACGATAGGAGCGCTCTTTATCACGCACGCCCACGCAGACCACATCGGTCGCGTGCCAAAACTAGTGCGTGATGGGTTCAAGGGAGTGATATATTCAACTCCTGCAACCAAAGACATTTCGGCCATCATGTTTGATGATGCCTTGAACGTAATGAGACAAGAAACCGTTTCGCAGAATTGCGGAATGCTTTACGAAGAAGAAGATGTCGCGCACGCACTTTCTCTGTGGCAGGTGCACGAATATCACGAGCCATTCAAAACGGGGGATGCAGAGGCGGAATTCTTAGATGCAGGCCACATTTTGGGTTCTGCAATGGTCAGATTCACAAGGAACAAACGCAGAATTATTTTCAGCGGTGATTTGGGAAATTCTCCGGAGCCGCTATTAAACGATACCGAAAGCCCTGAAGGTGCGAATTATCTGGTTATGGAAAGCGTGTACGGCGACCGCGTTCACGAGGCAAAGAGCCAGCGTCTTCTACAATTGCGACAGGCGATAGAGCAAGCGCGCGCGAAAAAAGGAGTGCTACTCATTCCGTCTTTCTCATTAGAGCGTACGCAGGTTTTGCTTTTTGAACTCTATAAAATGCTAGAAACAAGCGCTTTACCCAAAGTTCATATCTATTTGGATTCTCCACTTGCAATTCGGCTCACTGATGTTTTTCGCCGCTATAAAGCTCTTATGAATCCTGCCGCGCAAGAATATTTCTCAAAGGGTACTAATCCGTTTAATTTTCCCGGGCTTACGCTGGCCGCGAATATGGACGAATCAAACCATATTCACAAATCGCCCAATCCGAAAATTATCATCGCCGGAGCTGGGATGTCGCACGGCGGACGCATCAGGCGGCACGAGAAGCGCTACCTCGGTGATAATCACACCACTGTCCTTTTTGTCGGCTATCAAGCACCGGGGTCTTTAGGCCGGCGAATTCAAGATGGAGAGAAGAGGGTGGAGATTGATGGCGAGTACATCACAGTTCGAGCCCGCATTGAAACAATAACGGGATATTCCGGGCACAAAGACAGGGACGGATTATTGGATTTCGTGAGCCGTGCTGGAGACTCTCTCGAAAAAGTATTTGTAACTATGGGAGAACCGAAGGCATCTCTTTTTCTCGCGCAACGCGTGAAAGATTATCTTGGTGTGGAATCAGTCGTCCCAGAGGCAGGCCAATCCTTTCAATTGGATTGGTGATGTGCTCGGGATGTTATAATAGCTCGCGTATGTCGCGCAATAAATTCGTAAATCCTAAACATTTTGAGTTGCCGGGCAAGTTTTGCCGCTTACCGTCGGAGTACGGAGTTGTAAAGATTTGCGTTTCTGGTGCGGCGGAAACCGGCCACTGCGGTCTGGACGCCTTCGATAAGGCGCGGGAAGTGGGGCGCGAAATCGCAAGACAAGGAGCAATAATAACCACTGGCGCTACCACCGGGTTTCCTCTCTATGCGGCCGGTGGAGCAAAAGACGAAAGCGGGTTTTCCATAGGTTTCTCGCCAGCTTCAACCGAACGCGAGCATGTAGAGACGTACAGATTGCCTCTCGATTATTCGGACGTTATGGTATACACAGGATTTGGTTATGCGGGGAGAGACTTGTTACTGGTGCGCTCGTCTGACGCTATTGTAATCGGTTGCGGTCGCATAGGCACCTTGAACGAGTTTGCTGTCGCGTTTGAAGACCGTCGCCCAATGGGAATTCTTGAAGGCTCTTGGGATACAGACGAACTTCTCAAGCATTTTATTGCTTCTGCGCACCGCCCGAATGACAGATTGATTTTCGACTCTGACCCAAAATCTCTTGTTGAAAAACTTATTGAAATGGTTATGAAAATAAAAAAGGAGAACAGCCTGGTTTACAACAATCACGACGGGTGGGGAGGGTCCGGAAAGAAAGACGAAGTAATTCTCTAGAAGTACCGTATACCGTATACCGTATACCGTATACCGTATACCGTATACCGTATTTGGTATTTTGTATGGGATACAGGAAACGAAATGCGAAAACAGGGGACGCGACCTTTATTTCTTCAACTGTTCTGCGAGGCGCTCGAAAGTAGCCGGGTAATCTTTTGCGAGTGCGGATAGCGACTTCCGATCAAGTCCGATTTTCTTCTTCTTGAGTGCGTCAATAATCTTTGAATATGTAAATCCGACGGTTCGGCTTGCGGCATTGATGCGCAGGGTCCAGAGGTTTCTGAAATCGCGCTTTTTTGCTCGGCGATGTCTGAAGGCATACGCGCCTGCGTGCCTGATTGCTTCTTTTGCCACGCGCTCTTTTGTGGAGCGTCCGAATCGATATCCCTTCACTTGCGAAAGGATATTCCGGCGACGTTTCAATTTGGTGACACCGCGCTTAACTCTAGACATAAAAGATAAGTTATGGGTGTTAGGTTATAGGGAATAGGAGGGAAACAACTTAACTCAAATATCGAGAACGATTTTTCTGCGTCATTTCCATGAAATTCGGGTGCTTGTGATGTGTGCGATCTGCGCCCGTTCGCTTTGCATTAAAGTGATTTTGCCCCGGCGCACGCGAGAGAATCTTCCCGCTTCTGGTTACGCGGAGTCGCTTGGCGTATGATTTGTTGGTCTTCATCCCGTTAGAAGTAGGAAGCTTGCGCTTCCGACTCGTTATCAGTTTTTGTAATTATTCGACGCATGGTTTTGTAAATATGACCCCCGTGAAGTTTACAACTTCCGCAACTTCTAACGGGATTCATATTATTTTTAGAGAAACTGGCCTTTAAGCGGCCAGGACAGTACTATACCCCAAGAGACAATAAAATCAAACTTTTTGAATGTGCGTCTTCTAGAAAATACTCGCTCATCAAGTTACACTAATTGTACATATGTACAATTAGTGTAACCGCAGAATTCAACAAAACTAATGCGCGATTATCTCATAGGGTAGAAGCTCCTTTCACTGATCGCCCTTTTGCTGTTCGTGAATAGTTGATTCGTTCACTGGTATCTCCGCCAGTTTCTTCATACTGTCTGCTTTTGAAGCAGAGCCCTTCTTGACCAAGGGGAGTGCGCCGGCTCCGCGTTCTACGACAACCGAAAGCCCCTTGGGACCCTTCCGAATCTCATCAGCGATTTTGTATGATTCTGGGATTATTGCAAGAAATCTCTCGAGCCGTTCTTTTAGAAAGCCGAACTCCATATATTTATATCTGCCCCACAAAAAGAGGTCGATTTTGGCGCGGTGCCCTTCGCGAAGCCAGATGGCGACCTTTGAGGCCTTGATGTGCATGTCGCGCTCGGATGTTCCAATCTTCACCTGCGTTACTTTCGTTTCCGTAACGTGCGCCTTCGACCTCACCTCCTTCTCTTTTTTCTTCTGCTCGTACTTGAACTTGCCGTAGTCGGTTATTTTGGCTACTGGCGGGACGGCATTCGGCGATACTTCAATCAAATCAAGACCCAATTCTGACGCTTTGGCGAGAGCGTCTTTAATGGCCGTAATGCCGAAGTTTTCGCCTGCTGGCCCGAGCAAGCGCACCTCGCGCGCGCGGATGCCGTCGTTCATTCGGACGCGCACCTGTTCCTTTTGAGAAGTGTATTTTGTAAATCCCATTTAGTCCGAGAATCATATCACTTAAAAATGAAACGAGCCACTGATATCCGGTCCTATACGGAATCAGTGGCCCTGTGAATCGTATCAGGATTCTTTGCGGGCGTCCGCGGAACCGGAACTATGGCATGTTGCATAGCCCTGCCAGTTCGGCGCGCAGTTCAGACAACTCGCGCTCATGGCGGGATAATTCTTCCCGAGCGCCGTTCAGATATCCCTCTGCGCGAAGGAACATTTTCGAGAAATCCTGACCTTTGGGGGCACCAGTTCCGGCACTTTTTAATGCCGCAATGGCGACCCGCGCATTTGCCAAATCATCGTGTAGCATAATCCAACCTCCTTGCTTGATTACCGGGCATCCCCCGGAAGGTCCTACGGTATTCCTTACTACCTACTAATTGGATACTAAGATTTGTGTGTGTGTGTGTCAACAGGCGGGTTTTTACGGCAAGCTCTCGCAAACCCTAAAATGTTCAACACTCGGTGTTGAACATTTTAGGAAAAACTCTCACATACCTTGCCGTCGCCATCGCGATCTAATTTGTGGATGTCGTTTTTATCACCACCACAGAGTTCAAAAACATACTGCGCCTCGGCTTGAGTCTTGAAACTTGAGCAGTTGTACGCGTTCTTGGAGCAGTCGTAAGAACCGGAAGCAGGAGCCCTAAAACCCGCCTCGCTTGGCGAAGCGGGTTCGGGCGAACAATCGCTAGCGACTGTTTTAGCCCAAAGCCCTTTTTGATTCTCTCGAGCCGTTTTCTCCGCTTCTTTAAATTCTTTCTGATACCTGTAAGGCAAATTGTATGTATATTCGTGTCCATAACCTTCTTCTATCATCAGTTGATTGAAAAACGTTCCACTTTCCAGACCTGCCTGCGCAGGCAGGAAAATATACGCAAGCAATCTGCCGTACTTGTCCCGCTCGCCTTGAGAGGCGTCCATCTCAAGTCGCACTCTTTTTCCTGAAAGAATTTCTTTTGCTTTGTCGCTGGCCTGTTTGCCGAAACATTGCACGGGCTTGCGTGGCTCAACCGTCTCCGGCGTATCCAGTCCGATTAGGCGTACAGTTTCTTTCTTTCCATTCATCTCTACTGCAATCGTGTCGCCGTCCACAACTTTTGTCACAGGATAAAATGTTTCCGAATCGGCAGGAATTACCGGTTGGGCATCGAGCGCCTGCTCAACCGTTGCTGATTGTGCGGGCAAGTTATTCTGCACCCGTTTGGGAAGCGAGCGATATGCAGAAAGCCCGAAAATAACTGCGACAGCAACTGCCCCGATGATAATTTTTCTCCTCATGACTTCAATTGTATCTGATATAACGATGGGGTAGTATGCAAGAATATGTCTACGATTAAAATAGTTCAATTGAAAAAGGCGGATGCTTCGGTGCTTGCCGATATATGTCGTTTACTAAAGCAACTCTCCACGCAGATTGGGACCGCAACGCACTCGACTTTGAAAAAGATGCTTGGAAATCCGGACATAGAAATTTGGGTCGCGCGCGACGGCGCGCGCATTG
>MFLD01000028.1 GCA_001781465.1 Candidatus Kaiserbacteria bacterium RIFCSPHIGHO2_02_FULL_49_16 | reverse complement strand
GTCCAATATCAGAGAATAATTTTTCCAGCCGCTTTCGTATCGCAGCCGTTTCATCCGCGTCCCCGACATAATCAAAATCAAGATCTACCGAAAAGCGGTCAAGAAATCCGCGCATCGCGGCGCACGTACCGCCTTTGAAAACGAGCACATTCGTAAGACGCGCATCGTCAGCGACCGCGCGCAAAATACGAAACATCCACGCCTTGTGCACGGAATCTTTTTTATCGGGGAGGATAAGCGTCATATGTTTTTGTTGCGCGTAACCCGGTATCCGACATCCGCCTGCAAGCGGCTGACCGCGTTCCAATCAATATGCGCCGATGCGTCAAAATGATACCGGGGATTGAAATACAGCATATCCGCAATTGCCCGCGCGGGACTCGCGACGAGTACATTCCCCTCGCGCGCTATTCCCGCCTCATTGAATACGTATGCGTCCGAGAGGCGGCGTACGCGATAGCTGTGCCCGGCGAGCGTGAACTGCCTGCTCACTGAACCCACGAGCGTAACATGCGGCACGTTCTGCCCGATGATGCCCGCGCGCGAAAGCACCGTTTCAGTGCTCACGTAACAAAATCCGTGTATCGCCTTGCTTCCGATAAGAAGCGGGTCAAGCTCGCGCGGAGGTTTTATGGAATAGAGGCCGTTTTGCAAACGGAACAAGAGTCCCGCGCGCGCATAGCGCGAGAGAGTCGTATGGAGCGTATTCGTATTGGTAATCCCCCAGATAGCGGCCGAATCGCGGGCGTGAAATACCGTCTCACCCATGCGAGCAAGCACCGCAAATCTCGCGTCCATGGGCGATGATTTAGTGGGTATGACACTTCTTTCTGTACGCATATGTACAGGTTAACATAACGTATCGGTTTTGCAAGCAATCTAAACTCGTTTTGTCCTCATTTCGAACATACGCAAAAATAGAGCACCGGAGTCGGATGCTCGCGGCGGACGCGCGCCGGTACGAGAATATCAAACAGCATCGCCAAGGGATATACAAGCGCCCGAATGATATTGAATCCAAAGTATGGCGAGAGTATTGTCATGGCCGCGCTTCCGCGCTCGCCTACTCGCCGGATATTAATATTCTTAAAACCGTTCCGTTTCAATAACCGCTCAAGTCCTTCATAGGTATACCGCGCGTAGTCATGCGGTTCCGGCATCTCATTGGCGATAAAAGGCGACGAGAGGAATAGGCGTCCGCCTTTTTTGAGGGTACGAAATATCTCCTGTAACAACTTGTCGGCATCATCCGCGATATAAAGCGCGTTAAACAACAAAACCGCGTCATATGAACTGTCCACGAATGGAAACGGCTCGTCAAAATCAACTCGTTTTACACCCTCCGATGCGACGTGATTCGTACGCGTCACCTCTAGACTCGCGGGAAGCAGGCCTAGATAGCTTGGGTTTTGCCCCCCCGCCAGATCTAGTACGCGCCCGGAAAGCCCCCCGCATTGCGAACGAACCTGTTCGTTAAAAAGAATGCGCCCGATAGATTTGCCTGAAAGCGCGCCATGAATAAGCTGACCGATGGGCATACTAAGATTTCAATTTTTGATACAAATCAACAGCTCGCGACAGCTTCCCCTTAAACTGCGAGAATGAGGTGGAGCGGTCAATCGAATTGCGCTTGAGCCGGAATTGGTCATCGTTCGGGCCCACGGTTCCCTCCAGTGCCGTAACAGCGGCATCAAAGCCGGCACCTATCACCAAACGAACTGTTTCATCATTGAAATCGCCGAACGGGTACGCGAATTCTCCTGCGCGCTTCATCGGCGCTTCCTCTAGGGTGCGTTTAGAACCCGCTATTTCATCGCGCGCGGCCTCGTTTGAAAGCGTGCTCAGTTTCATATGAGATTTAGTATGCGGGGCGATGGCAATAAGTCCAGATGCTTCCATTTCTTTCATATCCGCGATAGTCAGGCGTTCAAGCCCGCGCGTATCTTTTTTTCCGATAAGGTTCGTCGTCACAAAAATCGTGGCGGGTAATCCGTATTTCTTGAGCACGGGAAATGCGGCTGTGTAATTGTCGCGGTATCCGTCGTCGAACGTAATGACCGCGGAACCGTTCATGGATTCCCCTGTCTTCAGCCGTCGGACGAGTTCAGCGAGCGAAATCACAGGAATTTTTTTCCCGGCAAGATAGCTCATCTGCCGCTTAAATTCTGAAGGCTTTACGCTCGCGAAATAATCCGATTCGGAAATTGAATGGTACATCAGAATAGATGCCCGGTCTTCTGGAAGCCCGACGATATTCGTGAGCCGGAAAAATATTTCTTTGAACAGGCGCTTCATATCAAGTTGAGGGGGCGGACCACAAGCTCTCCGTACCAAAAAAGACTCCTAATCCTGTCAAATAGAGAAAAGTTATCTCTTTGTGTTTCTCTTAACACGCGCACGTCAATAAACTCATTCAGAAAATCATCCTTGACCATCTTTTTCCACATGGGAATGTGCCGACCGCTCTTTATGAAATCCGCGTGGCCATACGAGAGTCCTTTCTTTCCTTTTTGAATAACTTCCGCGGGAACGCCTCGGCGCTCCGCGAGGCGCTTGAGCACTATCTTGCCGTATGAATCCATTCTAGTGATACTGTCCGGCACGGAAAGCATGGTTTTGATTACGCTTCTTTCATGGTATGGCGCGCGCGTCTCGATGCCGAAGCAGCGCGGCACCTCATTCTGAATAATCTGATTGCGCCGCGCTTCAGTCATGAATTCTTCCGCGAGGACAATGCGCTGGGTGAGCGTCTGCGGCCTGGTGTGGGTATCAAGTATCCGATTCTTATCATCAAAATATCCGTCAGGTACGCGCAATGAATTATTTGGATATATACCGTCAGATTTAAAATACGCGAAAAGTTCGGGGATATTCCCTGTCGACAAAAGAAAAAGCTTCCTTAGCCTGGCATCGGAGAATGCCATAGCGCGCAACCACGATTTCGCGGGAATGTATCTTATAAAGGGCGTTAATCTGCGAACGGCCTCGATTGAGGCGTACGCGCAAGAAATAGTGTCGGCATTTTGTCCCATATACCAGCGGCGTATCCCCATGTGCCGACCGGCTTCTGACATGCGAATGAAGGGAACCGCGTTCGCGAATAAAAGAGGTATCCGCAGGTCTCGGACGCTTTGTTTATATATTTCCTCGTCTCGGTCATAATCGACATATACAAACTCGTGACGCGAAACGCCGAAGGTTTTCGCGTTTACGCGCGAGAATTTAATATCAGTGGATTCGGGTCCCCATCCGCCCCATGTAACACACTTTGGATTGCGCATGTACGATAAAAGTATCGCCGAATCTATCCCGCCAGACAGAAGCAGCGCGTCGGGTTGAGATTCCGCATACGCGCGCGAGAAATAATCCGAAAAAAAGGAGTCGAGTTCGTCAACAAAATAATCTATGCCCCGCTTCTCCACCTGCACAGAAAATCCTTGATATTGGTTAGCGCCACCCATACTGTAACCCGGATACAGAACCTCAATACCTTCTACGGGACTATGAGGGGCAAGAAGAGTTCCATACAGCAAAAAGTCTATGTAGCACACCTTATCAAGATGTCTGCCGCGCACATTGAAATCATTAAGGGAATGCGAAAACTTTTCCCCTTTCCGGAAAAGTAGCCGGGAACCCCCAAAATCAGAGTTGGTTGCCGGCATTGTGATTCGTTTTTGTGCCAGAGCCATACGCGGCAATAATAACAGGTATCAGAGCGCCGACATCTGCTCGCGCTTCTGCGCCTTTGCGCAAGACATGCTTCACCTCCATGACATCCGTGCGCGCCAAGAGCGCTCGAATCCTCTGCGCAAGATTCTCCGCGTCTGCAAAAGCGAATGTAAAGTCTTGCGCATATTTTCCTAGATAATCAGAGAATGATTTGTTTGAAACGAGAACCGGGATTCCTGCCGCCATGGACTCCAGGACCGCCTTGTCGATGCCTCCATCGGGACACGCATTGATGGATACGTCGTAGCCCGCATAAACTGCTGGCATCTTGTCATTCTGAATCGAACCTAAAAACGAAACGTACCCGCCCGCGTTGTTTTTCTCTACAAGTACATGGAGGTTTTTCTCGTACGCGACATCACCTTCCATAACGGGAGACCCTATGAGATCAAGTTTCGCGGGAACTCCCCCCGCACGCAGGAGAGCAACTGCATTAATGATAGTTTCAAGGCTTTTAATCGGCGTTATCCGCCCGACTGAAACGATACGCGGAGCACTGTTGTTCATTGCCTTCATGGGCACCGATGAGAAACGCCCCGTGTCGATGCCATGCCCTACAATTTTTATTTTCGAATTCTTGAGGCCAATACTGCCGCTGGCACTAGTGAATATAATATTCGCAAATAGACCCGCAATCGTAAGCATGAGCGAGTGTTGTCTGTGTACATACCACAATCCGATTTTCTTGCCCCACAATCTCCAAAATTTTCCGCCCAGAAGCACGTACTCTGGATTCATGTGTACGAACACCGCATCGTATTCCTTCCGCAAAATCCAGATGTATTTATAGAACCGGAGAGCGTATTTTATACGAGATACGAGATACGAGATACGAGATACGTGCTCTTTGCCGAGTGAATACACCTCGACGTTAGTAGGCAATGAATGTCTTCCCTCTTTAAGGCAAATTACATGTACCGACTGACAGTGCTTCGAAAACTCTTCAATCCAGCGGTGAAAGAATCCTAAAACAGGATCTTGCGTGTCTACGGCTTGTGTGACAATGAGAAGTCTCATACGCATATTGACGTAATTACTGACATGTACATAATGTATGCATCACCACGAAAAGTCCCCCTTAGGGTTCCGTCCCTACGGGGTCCTTTTCTTTATTATGTGGACGCTTGACAGTGAACATATTGGGGTTATGCTTATTGTGTATCTCTAGGGAGAAGCACTTCGCGAGGTTCCGTCCTCACGCGGTGCTTTTCTTTTTGTATTCCAGCATTTTCTGCAAATTGTTCATAAATTGGACTTTTTCCTTTGCCGTTTGCTTCAAAAGGCTCGAGCAGTTCTTTACGTCTGGGCTTAAAACCGCTTCAAGTTTATTTTCTTCATAGAGATACTGAACGAGTGAGTAGAAGTCGCCATCGCTTGAAACTATAACGGCCTTGTCGTATTCGCGGCATTCAAGTAGCGCGCGTACAACAAGGTCAGCGTCTACGTTCCCTTTTATTTTGCCGTTGGCATCTGGAATTGTCGGTTTGAATTTGAGAAGAAATCCAGCTTCTTGAAGAGAGTCATATAGTTTTTGATTGAGAGCTACAAAACCAACGAACACATATGCTTTCTGAACGGAATATTTTTCTGAAAGATATACCCTGAACTTTCTGTAGTCCAACTTCCAACCAAGCTTTTGAATACCCAAATTTAGGTTTTGACTGTCAATGAACGCATAGTTATTTTCTTTAGACTTCATAGTAATGGAGCATCTTATTCTGGCCCTCTATTTGTGTGGGGGTTGTTTCCCGCGATGCCATATTATTCATGCTCCGTACTTGCCGCCTTTGCGCGCGACCATCTCCAGCATAATTGGCGCGACTGAAGAAAGCGCGTGTTCGCGGCGAACGAACGCGCGCAACTTGGCTCGCTCTTCCGCGGCTTCAGTTTCCGTAAGGCGCAAGGCCCGCGATATTGCCTTTGCGATTGCACCTGCTGAACCATCAGCGGCAAATAGTCTTTTATCAACTACTTCTTTGACCTCCGAATCCGAGGTAACAACAAGGCATCCAGCCGCCATCGCCTCATACAATGTCTTGTTGAAACCGCGCATAGAACCGCTGTGAATGAATATCTCGTGCGACGCGTAAACCGCCGGCGTCTGATCCGACAAAACGGAACCGCGATACGAAAGAGCTTTCGAGCGCTCCAGTTCAGAGAACTTTGAACGCAATTGATTCGCGTATTTCTCATCTTCAGGCCGTGTTGTTCCGTATATATCGAGCTTAATTTTCTCTCCCTTCCCTGCGAGTCGCGACACTGCGGCCAGAGTTTCTCCAAGATTCTTCTTTGGCGTAATGCGCCCAAGAAAAAGCAGAGAGCCTGGTTTCGCGTTGCGCGGCTGATTCAAATACATCTGCGCGTCAATTCCGGTCGGGATGTGCCGCGCGTTAGGAAATCTCGCGGCATAAGAATTTGGGCTCGAGTAAAACAGCACGTCGGATAAAGATATGGCCGCGCGCGTGAGCCATGAGGAGTGCGCGTCGTTGTACCAAAAACCAACTCGCTTTCCCATGAGGCGCCACAACAATCCAGCCGCGGCTATATATTCGGGGCTCAAGTGAACGAATACCGTATCGTACTCATTGCGCTCCCGCCACGCGTGCCGCATAAGGCGCGCGGTGTAAAGAATCCGCTTAATGAAACGGCTTCCTCGAGTTGAACCTTTGCCGAGAGAATGCTCGGAAACATTCGGCGGAAGGGTGCGTTCGCCATGACTCAAGCTTATGACATGCACATGTTCGGCATGACGCGCGAATTCCTCCACCCAGCTATGAAAGAAACCGAGTAGAGGATCCGTCTTGTCTATTGTTTCCGTGCAAACAAGAACATTGGTAACGCCGTGTACAGAGCTAAGCCGCGGTAGTGCGAATTTCTCAACCGGATGCTCTAGAACAGTATCGCCGTACACGCCAGAGAGAAGGTCGAGGTCTTTCCCAGTCGAGCGGAGCAATTGGATATTTTTCTTTTCCATCGCTTCCAATAATCTAGATCCGGCTTCGTCTTTAACGGTACCGCCATATTGCTCGCGAATTGCCGCAATGTCCTTGATGAAACAATGTCCGCCAGCGCCGCGACCGCTTTTGTGAATCGGATGCGCATACCGATTTGATATCATCGGATCTTCTTCCAGCGCCCGTTGAATTGGTTTCCAATCGCACCCATGATGACTCGCGAGGTCGTACATTAGATTAAAGAACATTATCTGCGTGTAGCCGCTTCCATTGTGGGAATATTTTATTATTTCTGCTTCTGTGGATGTGCAGGTAAGTCGAAAAAGCGCTTTCGGCAATACCGAGTGAATAATCTTAGCGACAGCTTTCTGCTCCGGAGTATTCATCGTGAGTCCGACAATGTTAGAGAACGGATACGCCGCGTCGTGTGCCGCAGTAACCTCGCTCAAAAATTCTGGCGAGTAGATAACTATACGGTCCGAAAATTCCTGCTGGATTTTCCTTGTGGTTCCGGGCACGATAGTTGATTTAATTATCGCGGTCTTCCCCTTGCCGACGAGTGAAACTGCCGCGCGAACGATTGACGCATCAAAACCATTCTCCGAGGTTGGGGTGGGAACCGCGATAAATACAATGTCGCACTCCGGTATGCGGGCCTTATTTTTGACATACGGCTCTTCAAGCGAGTAGCGCACAACCCTATATCCGCGACGCTCGAAATCATCGGCATAATTCTTCCCGATAAATCCTTGGCCGATAAAGCCAATTAGGGGTTTCCCGCGCTGTTTTTCGCCCATAATCCCAGCATTATTGCCGTTTTCCCCCGAACACGCAAGATTTTGATTATTCCAACAATCGGCTAGCAAAAACAATATTCCCTAACCTGCGCTATAGCGCAGGTTAGGGAATATTTAAACTCTTCGCAAAGAAATGTATTTCGCTACGATTATTAGCAGACTCACTATGAGAAAAATTGCGGAGGTGAGAAGAGCGACACTTCCCTTTTCTATCGGATACAGCCAATCGTGGCTATATTCCGGCGCGATGAAAATGAGAAGCACTGATAGAGGAATCCACCAGCGCACGAACCGAAACCATGCCTGATAAACTTCCTCGCGCATTTTGTAGGTGATTAAGGAGAAGAGAAAGAGAGGGAACACTGGGAGTAGTGCTTCCGCAAGACCATTGAAAATCCCCATGCAGGCACTGTAACTGTATGCAGGACACAGAGAAATTTCCTGCGCGAAAGCAAATACAAAAAAGGTTACTATAAAACCCAGGGCAATAACAAGTAAATTCTTTTTCGAAATCATAATTTCAGCAGTGAGTAAATCGTGTTCATTATCCAATGTCTGACCCATAACCACAAGCCGCCGTTTGTGGCTTGTGCAACGGATGCCACTTGTGAGTTCGGTTTGGACTCTTTATTGATACTGGTCGCAATAACATTGTTCTTTTTCTTGAGAGGAACCTTGATTGCAACTTGAATCGGCTTCTTTATCTGATTATCAACAATAACGGGAATGGCGGAAGTCGCAATTTCCTGTTGCAAAACATTCGCCACTACTGGCGTAGTTGTCGCTATGACAGATGTTGTTGTTGCAACTACAGAAACGGTTGATGTTCCCTGCGGGAGAAGAGAAGGGATGCCGCCTCCGCCCCCAGATGGCGCCGGTGTGCTTTCTGCTGGCGGAGCTTCGGGAACTATTAGTTGCCCTGTTGAAGAGGCATAAGAAGAGTCAACCGTACCGTCTCCATTTGTGTCCACCGACAGAGCAGAAGCCGAACCGATGCCGGATAAAACATCAAATCGTACTTGCGTCTGCGGCGTTACCGGGACATCCGCGAACGTGGTACTCGCAACAACTGTATCGCCCTGCATCTCGCCAATTTCAAATGTAAATGTGCCTGTGTCATATCCGCTCATAACGATGTGCTGTGGCGTGCCAGTGTCGGCAAAAATATATTTCGTATCGCCGAATTGCACGAAGTATGTGCCGGGGATATTTTCTTCAACCTGTCCGGTGGATGTCGCGATGCCCGTGTGATTTCCTTGGTCGTCATAGAGGTCAAGAGTGAGAGGAGAATGGAGTGCGTAACGCAGACGCTTCACAACACTCTCCGGTGACGCATTAGAAAGATGCTCATAATCGGTCAATGGTTTGGTTGAATTTGTAATTACATCTGCAATAAACTTCTCTAATCCTTCAACTTCCAAAATACTTCCGTGGTCAATATCGAGAAGGCTGTGATGTGTAATTTTATTTCCTATCTTATTGTACGTTGCCAAATCCACCCAATAATTTGTCGTGCTGGCACTCGCACTCGTCCACAGCGCGCTCGGCACGACCACCGTTCCGTCTCCGTCTATCGTGAATTCCATTTCCGGTTTTACCCCGCCTCCTTTCTTCCCCTTGTACGTAATTCCGCTCACTGTCTTCGGCACTCCCCATCCCGCGATTTGAATGAGCGAGATTCCATCTGGCGGAGTCCATGCATCGAGCATCGCGTGAATTTCTTCGGCGTCTGTTAGCATCGAGTAATTCATTTTAATCGGCTGGTCTATGTCTCCGGTCTTTGCGTCCACTTTCCCAAAATATCCTGTAAGAAAGTCCCGAAGCTCGTTTTCGGAGCGAATAAGATTCCCGTAATTGTCTATCCAATCAGAAAGCGCGAGCGAGATTTCAAACTTAACGACGGCGTCTTTGACTTGAGCGAGGTAGCCCGCGGAAGGCATAAGGTTATAAATCATCGGCGTCGTGCTTGAAAATGTTCGCGCGTCTTCCTCGTCGGTAATTAGCCCGCCCAAGTGCGCCTGATCGTATCCGTGAAGGCCCGCCGCGATTGCCATGGGCGTCCCCACCTGCGGAACGGCAACAAGAATCATTTTGTCTATGAGTTGCGAAGCTTCATCTCCCAATATTTCCGTAAGACGTTTTGCGACAAGCCCTCCATTTGAATGCGCGATTACCGTTACTTTCTTGGATTTGGAATTTTTGGCAAGACGCCGAAGTTCCTGGATTATGTAAGGCGTAGAAGTCGCCCGATTATTGCCAGAATAATAAATCTTGCCGCCCACGTTGTTGCCATAGCTCAAAACATCATCCAGCGACAATCGCCAATCGTACGGAATCGCTTTCCAATCTTTTATTTTTTCCTGTGTTTTCATCTCGTCCATTTTTGATATGAGCGACTTGTAGATATTCTTGCCGACAACCGGAAGCTCGTCCACTACATCGTTTTCTTTTGTGTAGACATCGCGGATGCTTTCTCCCTCTGTCGTCAGCCATAAATCGCGCAATTCGTCATTCACTCCCGGTTCCCAGAGTTTCTTCTCTTCGTTCCCGACAACTTGCGCTCGATACAGCCGGCTTGACTCAATGCCTGGCAGAAAAAGCACATTGGAAAAACAATCTTTCGCGCATGGCGGCGGACCGTCATTTATATAATTAAATCCGGCAGGAAATGAGTATCTAATCGGAGCATAGACGTACGCGTATGAAGGATCGCCCGCGAGGATTTTTTCCATGTCCTCATCCGTAAATTCCGAGGTTGTTCCGTCACCCGTTTCTGGGTCGGATGTAAGTTTTGTCGCGGGCACCTCTGCCACAAAAAGACCATACAAGCCGGAGGGCACACCCGCGGCGCCTAGGTACGGAAGAGAAAAAGAAATCGCGTGAGTGGTTGTGGCGCTCGCGCTGAAGCTCACGTGCGCGAAATCGTAATTCTTGCCCCGCACCGCTGTACCGCCTTCGAAGCTGTCTTCGGATAAGGCTGCGAGGAAGCCGACTTTTTCTGGGTTCATTCTTTTAAGAATGAAAATCCCGCGTTCTAGAGGCACGTCGCGCCCCCACGGCTGAGTTTCTTCAATGATCCACGAGCCATCCACCGCGACAAGTTCGGAGGAATGAATTGTCGCAATTTCTGGAGCCAGAAATATGTTGACAGGATTCCCGTTGTAGATTGATTTGCCGGCATGTTCCGCGCGAAAAGTCGGCTCAGAGGTGACTATAGCATCTTGAGCTTTCGCCGTTTGAGGACTCGCGTACAAACCGAGCGCAAAAATGAGGCCGAGCGCGCAACTAGCCGCACCCGCCCGCGCGAAGCATGAGGGCAGACGATTGATTAAATCAGTCGCCCGCATGTTTCGCATATTTCTCATTATCTCACTCCGAATACCATCGCATGGATGTTTTCCACACCCTTCAACACCCGCGCAAAACGCTTGGTATTGTTACCCATAACTCTTCGCTGTTATGTATGTTCCCTACTTGTACACAGATTTTGTGTTTCCAATATTCCCTATCCCGCGCTATAGCGTAGAATAGGGAATATGGGGAAGATGGAGGAAGAGTCGAGAAAAATTCGCAGGCGGGCGAATATACAGAACGCCGTGCTTGCCGCAGTCGGCATCGCGGGAATACTCGCTTTCATCATGATTGCGCCGAATATTTTCCAAGCGCTCCCGCGCATCATGGGAAAAAAACGCTACAAGCTCGCTTTTCAGGCTCGCACCGCCGCCTCTCGCCTCGCGATTAAAGGGCACGTGAGATTCATAGAAAGGGACGGGAGGAAATACATAGAAATAACCGATGCCGGAAGACATGCCCTCGCATTCGAACAAGAAAAGGCGGGACTTGCCGCCATGAAAGGCAAAAACTGGGATAAACGATACCGTTTGGTAATGTTTGATATCCCCGAGAAATATAAAACTACAAGAGACAAAGTTAGACGACTGCTTAACGAATGCGGTTTTTTGCGTCTGCAAGATAGCGTGTGGATATTCCCTTATGATTGCGAAGAATTAATCACGCTCATTAAATCGGACATGCGGCTCGGAAGGAATTTGCTGTACGCCGTCGTTGATTCAATCGAGAACGACAAATGGATCAAGCGACATTTTGGCTTGCGGTAATTTGTTCCAGTTTCTTGCTCGCTTTTCTCGGCCATCGCATTAAATCGGCATGCTCCATGCTCTTCGCCGGATTTTCTCATATTCCCTAACCTACGCTATAGCGTAGATTAGGGAATATGGGGAGAAGAGAGTTGGGAGTTGGGAGTTGGGAGTTGGGCGTAGATTGATTAACCTTACCGGTCTTCGCCTGCTGAGTTGATGTCTTCTGTCCGATTCAGGGAGAGTTCCATGTCCTTGCAATACGCTTCTACATACTCGGCGAGATTTTTGTACTGGTAGTTCGCCAGCTTCCCTTCGCGCGGGCCGTTCTCGGACCACGCGATAAGTGCTTTCGCAAAGTCATCTTCTTCCGCGATAATCGCGCCCGCTTCGCGCGCGACGCCGACATCCGTTGAAATTACGGGTGTGCCGGACGCAAGCGCTTCAACTATTGCCATTCCATACCCTTCGTAGAGCGAGGGCGCGAGGAGTAAATCCGCGAGCTTGTAATACTGCGCTGGGTCCGTCTGTCCCTCGAAAAATACCCATTTGCCAACTCCCCTGTCGCCAGCCATTTTCTGAAGCGCCTTTTTTTCTCTTCCCTCTCCGATTATTATGAGACAAGATTTGTCCAATGCGGCTTTGGCAAACGCATGAATCGCGAGTCCGACATTTTTCTCCCGTTCAAGCCGTGCCACAACAAGCAGTTTTGTCTGGAACAAATGTTCGCGCGCCGCAAGCCGAGGCTCAAGCTGTGAGTCGCGATATTTTTCTACATCAACAAAAATTGGAAGGACCGAAACAGGCGCGCGAAGTTTGTACTTTTGTTCGATAGAACTTTTTATAAGCGCTGAAACGACACGCACGCGGCTTGCCCTCCTTAAAACAAAGCCCGCTACGAGCGCGCGCAGGCGATTCAAAAGTGAAAGACGGGAAAATTCCGGAGAAAGAAAATCCGTGTGCGCCTGCACGTGGAGCGGAGCGCCTCGCAAGCGAGCGATAATCCAGCCCGTAATTCCAGCCTCAAATGGGTCTTGTACAGAAACTACATCCGGCTTCGGCAATCTGAACGCAATCCGAATAGCGTCCAACAAATACAGAAAACGGAAGAAAGAATTGGTCGCGAGCGCGTAGGCGCCCTCGCTCAAACGAATCCCTCTCACTTTGTGTTCGCGAAGAGAAAAGATAATCATATCAAGCTGGCCGAAACGCTTTCCATACGAGCGCATGCGCGCAGCCGAAGCACTCTTTGCGTCAAAAATGGTTCTGTCTGTTCCTATCTGAAGTACGCGCATACTAATTTTTCTTATTTACCACGCTGCTAAAAACAGTCATGTGCTCTCGCGCGACGTCATCCCACGTGTTCTCAAACGATATTGCCCTAAACGCCTCCGCGAAAGCACGGTACTTAGCGTCATCCGCGAGCATTTCAAGCTTGGAAGAAATATCCTCAATAGAATTTGGGTCTATCATTTCGGGTAATTGATTTTGGATGCTTAAATAATTTTCTTTTGTCACAACGGCAGGAAGTCCGATTGCGAGCGCTTCGTATACTTGATTCGGAGAAATATCTGTCCAGCTTGGCAGAATAAATGCTCTGCAATTTTTTATACGCTCCATGGCATCGTAAAACGGCATCCCTTGTTCAATGCTCACGCGCGATTCCAGTGCAAGTTCTTTTATAAGAGAAGTTAGCTCTTTCTTGACTGGACCGTCTCCAATCAATGCCAACGTAAACTCATCAGGGATTTGGGCTTTAGCAAAAGCGCGTATTAAAGTCCCAAGATTCTTCATTGCTGTCATACGTCCCAAGTAGACTAGTTCCTTCGTAACAAAGCCTCGAACTATGCGCCGCGTTTCAGAGCGAGGAACGGGGTTGCAAACGGTAACAGCGCGCGTCAATCCATAGAATCTTCGATGAAGTTCTTTTTGTTTGTCTGAGTTAAAGATTACCGTTTCGGCATGATTCAAAACAGAACGGATAATCCAGAAAAACAGCTTGTAAGAAAACCTTCTGTATGCGCCGTGCTCATAAAAATCCGAAAGCGAAATCGGCTTCTCTCTGGATTCAAGATATTTTTGCTCCCACAAGTAATCTCCTCCGACTCGGACAACATAAGGAATCCCGCGCAAGCGCGATGCGAGAGCGGCTGGAAACCCCGCCGCAAACCAATCGAGCATGTAGACGAGGTCAGCATCTTTTGATTTCTTAAAAACGGCAAAAAACATTCTGATTCTGTTTAGGAATTTATTTCCGCGCGCAACTCGTGTAAGCGCGAATTTATACCGCGCGTCAAAATCCTCGCGAGGTTCTGAAGAATAGGCGATGACGGAAACTTGATTGCCAGAACCGGCAAGCTTTTCCGCGATGTTCGGGGCGTAAATCGCCGGCCCTCCGCTTTCCGGCTCAAAGATGCCGGTGACGATAAGAATCCTCATCCCGTTAGAAGTCTGTTGTTGTTTGTTCATCCCGTTAGAAGTTGGGTTTGCGACATGGTTTCCGTGACGTTGATTATTATACATATATGGCAGAGTAAATTGAGACTTCTACGAGGAAAATCTTTTATAAAAGATTTTCCGACCTAAACTTCTAACGGGATTCATATGTTCGTCTTGTGGATTACGTTCAGTTCACCTTTCGGTCTCGATAGGCCTCGCAGAAAAATTTATATTAAATTTTTCTGTCAAAGACTTCTAACGGGACTCATGTTTTACGCGCGTTAGAATGTATGTGTTTAATGTACCACTCGACTTCGCGGGCAAGCCCGTCGGCGAGCGCGACTTTTGGTTTATAACCAAGAATGCGTTTTGCTTTTGTAATGTCCGCGCTTGTTTCTTTCTGGTCCCCCGGGCGCGGCGGAAGCAATTTAAATCGCGCTTTTTTGCCCAAAATACTCTCTATAATGTCGATACCCTCTCCAGTCGTGTGTGTCACATTATTGCCAAGATTGATTATTTCTCCTATGCATGCGTCCAGATTCTTGAGAACTAGCGAGCATCCATCGACTATGTCACCAACGTAGGTGTAGCTGCGTACCATCTCCCGCGCGTTTTCGTAAAGTGGGAATTCTTCATTTTCAAGAATGGCTTTGGTCAGTTTGTGATACAACTTTTCCGGTCTTTCTCGTTCGCCGTATACAGAAAATATCCGTAAAGAGAGACCTGGGAAACCAGCTTCGCGATGCCTGGCAAGAACTAATTGTTCGGCGGCAAGTTTCGTAACGCCGTAAATAGACGATGGTTTCGCCTCTGTGGTTTCGTTGCCATTGGCGTATGTACCGTAAATTGAAGATGTCCCAAAATTAATAAACGCTCTGAGAGATTTATTGCCATCTGCGGCTGAAATTAAGCGTTCAGTCGCAATAACGTTGTTGCGCAAATAAGCGTCAAAAGGCGTAGTTGCCGAAATACCGGGCTGGGCGGCAAGATGACAGATTACTTCAGAACCCTTCACAACGTCGGTAAGGTCGTCGCTTGCCAGGTCCACGTTCCGAAATTCGGCTCCAGACGCTTTCACTGCCGCCGCGTTTAAGTCTTTGATACTTCGGTCATAGTAGTCTGTAAAACAATCAAGGGCTATGACATGGTGACCGGCACGACACAGGGATTCGGCGACATGAGAACCGATAGACCCCGCTGCTCCAGTGACTAAAATTTTCATCCCATTAGAAGCTTGTTTCCTCATAAGCAATGTTGATTTTCGTTTAGCCTTCTTGCATCTATGTCTAATCCCGAAAGATGGCTTCTAACGGGACGGGTACCGCTACACTATAACGTCAAATATCTTTGTTTTCACGTTTATAGCGATCGTACTCCAATCGTACTTCCTTTCCACTAACGCCTTCGCGTTCTGCACTACTTCGGCGACAAGCGCCGGCTCTTTCATGTAGCGCGCGACCGCGCGCGCGATTGATTCCGGATTTCTTGGTTCACAAAACAATCCGGTAGCCGGCTTATTAGGATTTCGCTCCGGGTCAAAAAGAAAATCCGGAATTCCTCCGACTGGCGTTGCGACGACCGGAATGCCCGCGGCGAACGCTTCCACGAATGAACTCCCGAATCCTTCAATAAGGGATGGCCGCACGAAAATGTCGGATATTTTGTAGTACGCCGGAAGATTTGCGTGAGCCACTTGTCCGGCAAAAATTACTCGGTTCGCAACTCCAGAAACTTTGGCGATTTTCTCCAGTTTCTCCCTGTCCTCGCCGCTACCCGCGACAAGAAGTTTCACATGAGGAGGCAGAAGCGCAAGTGCGCGAATAATATCTTCCACTCCGCGAGAAAGCACAAGACGAGATGCAGTGAATAAAAATATGTCGCCTAATTTCTTCCCGAATTTTGATTTCAGTTCGACTTCCATCTCTTTTGAGACCGGCAGAGAGAATCTAGCAAAATCAACGGCATTTGGGATGACTGCAATAGGTCCTAAAAACCCTATATTTCTAGCCAATTTCTCGATAAAGTGCGAAATAGCTTTAATGAAATCCGCCTTTAAGTATAGACGTTTATAAAAAGGCCACAGTAGGAACAAGATTGGCTGGCGTGCTTTCACTTGCCTAAGTGTGTTGCCGTCCTGAAGTTCGAGAAAATAAGGAACCAGAGGATTCGCGTATTTGAAAAGCAGGGCGCCAAAAGCCGCGTGGTTCGCCATCATCGCCCAAATCGCGCTGTATGCGTTCTGTTTATGGAGCGACCGCGCTTTAAGAAACGAAAAAAACGGGAAAAGGATTTTGGAAAGTCGAGCCGTAAACGGAATACGCCTGTCGGAAATATTCGGTGAATCAGTTGTCATGCCGATACGATGCACGGTCACATTTCCTATCCGCTCGACTTCTGGCAGATTTTTGTCGAATCGCAAAGTAATCATGTCAAACTCATATTCGCTCGCAGAGATGCGATCTGTGATTTCTTTTATAGCGATTTCCGCCCCGCCTATAAAGGGATGGTACGTCAGTGAGAAAATTAAGATTCTCTTCTTGTTATGTTCATTTGCCATGCTTCAAAGATTCTATGTATTCGCGCACTGTATGTTTCGGCTTCCATCCAAATTCTTTTTCCGCGCGCGATGTGTCTATAACTGACTCTGTGCGATTCCCCATACGCATCGGCAACATCTCTATTTTTCCGCCAAACATATTAGCTATCTCCAATATGGTAAAGGATTCGGGACTCCCCAATCCATAACCATCGCCCCGCCCTTTTTCTCCAGCCATTAAAAGCCCGAGCGCCAAATCCTCCACATGAGTAAAGTTACGACGTTGCGTTCCAGGCGAAACGACGGTAAGAGGCTCTCCAGCAAGGTATTGCTTTTTGAACCTGCCTATAACTGAAGCGTACGGCCCCTCCGAAAGTTCGCGCGGACCGTAACCGTTGTAAAAATAAGTGATAGCGTATGGCAGGTCGAACCACTCGCCATAAGAGTTCACAAGCTCTGTATTACTCGCCTTCGTCCAAGCATATGGACTTTGGTTGCGTCCTCGCCCGCCATCCGCGAACTTCGTACTTGAGCCGGCATACACCAATTTGCATTTCTTGCCGGACTGATTCAATTTCCTCCAATATTCAAGCACGCGAAATGTACCCGCGACATTCGATTCCCAGACAAATTCAACATCGTCAAAACTTTGCTCGACGCGAGAATATTCCCCGAGATGAAAAATAATTGCCGGCGTCTCATTCGCGAGAAGCTTTGCGATGTCTTTGATATGTCCTTTGATGTATGTTGCGCCTTCTATGTGATTTTTCTCTGTTCCGGTGAAGTAGTTGTCTAATGAAACGACCCGATATTTCGGAAGCAAAAGCTCGATTAAAGACGGTCCAACAAGCCCAGCTCCGCCGGTAACAATCACTGTCTTTTTTATGTCTCCCATTCCATCAAGACTACACTTAATCAGCGCTTTCTTCAATGATATTCCACTCTTTCTTTCCCGCTCTGCGGGAAGCCAAAACCGCGCCGGTGCCAGCAACAGCCAGCCCGATTGCGCCGAGCCACCACACGTATCCGTTCGTCTCAGAAGAATCTACCTCGGCAGCCGCGGCTGACGCAGTCTGTGCGTTCGTGTCCGTAAACGATTCAGAATCAGCCGCGACCTCTTTTTCCGAATAAGATGCGCGCGCGCTTGAAACGGGGGAAACATTCGCAGAATTATTCGCGCCAGTAACCGTAGATGAGGAAGGAGCAGGCGGAGCAGCAACAATTTTTGCAACGGTCGCGGCCACGACACCATTCGGATATAGAAGCGCCGCGTCATCGGTTGCCTGAAGCTTTGTAATCTCTTTCGTAAACGGCACAGTCGCATTCCCGAGCAATATCGTGTTCTTGGGAATCATGAAAATCTTCCCGTCTGAACGCAGATTCCAGTATGAGAGGTCAAGATTTTTCGGAGAGCTATTTGAAAGGACAATGTCACCATTATGCAACGTAAGTTTTATTGAAACAGGCAAGACAGTAACTATTACCTGGTGCGACGCGGAAAAAAGACCGTCTGCAATATCCAAAACAACCGCGTATCGTCCTGGCTGTGGAAAATGGTGCATCACAGTTTGACCTTCGGCGGTGGCTCCATCACCAAAAGTCCACAAAAAGCGCCCTGGTTGTATCTGCTCTTTATTTTTATTGAACGCCCGCGCTTCAAAGATGCTGTCTGCGCCTGCTATCGCTTCTCTGTCTTTTCCCGCGTACGCAAATATCTGCGGTTCAACAGGAAAATTCGATGCCGATGAAACTGGCGCGCTTGCGGTTAAGGTTTGCGAGGGTGAACTTTGCGATGGCGTGGCAGTTGCGTCTGAATTTGAATTGGAGTTTAAGTTCCCGCTCGAAGATCCAGTCACTGTGAGCGAACCTGTTCCTGGTGATGGTGTTCCGGCGGAAAATGTTGCGGCAGTCGCGCTCGCGCGATGCAAAGAACTTCCGTTATTTGTCGCCGCGTCAGAGGGAACATATGTGAAATCATGCGTCGTATCCGATGTGTCTACGCGAATACCAATTAATTCGCCCGCGCTGTTTAGATTAAATGAGCTGTCAAAAAGCGTTCCGCTGAATGCCGGCCAGTCGGCGAGAAAGGTAGAGGTGGCGCTAGCGATAATCGCATATCCGACGGACGGAAGTGTCGCGGAACCGCTCTCCAATTTGAGAGTGTGATTCGTACCCGCCTCAAAAAATCGGTACGCGCTAATATCCACGGCGGAAGCGCCCGCGTTAAAAACTTCTATCCAATCGTGTTCCCCGCTTCCCTCAAGCCCCGGCGCGTCGTACATAATCTCTGAAATCACCACCTGCGCCGACGTCGCAATCGGAAGGAACAAAAAGAAAACTGATACCGCAATTCCCCAGATTCTTTGTACGCGTATGCTCTGTAAATCAGCCATACGGTCTCTAATCAATTATCTGCCTTCCGCTTCATCCCCCGCTTGAAGAACCTTGCGTAACGTCTCGTGGGAAACTTCTCCGGAAGAATCGTCCCTGCTTTTATTGTCTTTTGTCGCGTTCTCCCTCGGTTGGCTATCCGTGTGCTTGCCTGACATGCGCGCGCGCAAAATGTCCGCGGGCGACATTGCTGGCGAGTCGTGAACGCTCTCGTGTTTGATTGGGGCGGAATCTTCGCGCGCTCTTTCCAGCGCTTCGCGCAGAGCGGATTTCTGGCTTTCTTTTTTAAGCATTGTCGCGGAAATAGGAACGCTAATCGGCGGGACAATCCGCGGAGCAACCGAAATTGGCGCCGATTGATTGGTTACTTCCGCCGAGTTTGGCCGTGCAAAATTCGAACGGGCGGGACGAGGCGCCATTTCAGAATTATTATTATTTCCTTGCGAATCACCAGCACGTCTGTTGTTGCCGAAGGGTCTGGAATTTGCCGATGAGCCGTATTCCTTGCGGGGCGCTTTTTGCTTCGGCGGTTGAACGAATTCTGTCTGGCGTTTTTGTACGGCCGCTTCAATTTCGGCCCGCGGACGCGCGTACTGCGCGCGTGAATTCTCTATTACATCATCCCTGTATGAAATACTTGGCTGGTCTATTGGCGGAATCGTTTCGGCGGAAAATGGCCTGGAGCCGACGCCGTCTATCATGAGAGTGAGATAAATTTGTCCGATGCCCAGCCCGACAAGATCCTCCGGAGTAAATGTCGGGTCAAATACAGTCTCAAGAACTTCCGCGTCAAACGGACCTACGCGAAAAACAATAAGCGTGCCGATGTTCCCGAATACCGCGTCGCGGACATTTTCCTCCATCTGTTCTATGTATTGGTTCGCGAGCGTCAAGGCTAGCTTGTATTTTCGCGACTCGGAGAGAATGTCGGCAAACGCTTCGTTCATCATTGATTGGAATTCGTCCACATAGAAATAACAGCGCGGTAGCTGCGCCATGCGCAGCGGCGGCTCGTCGGCGCGCGACATGGCCGCGAGATAAATCTTCACGACAAGCATGCTTCCTAAAAGACTGGCGTTTGTCTCCCCCATGCGCCCTTTCGACAAGTTCACGATGAATAGTTTCTTCTCATCCATTATCTTGCGCAGGTCGAAAGTGGACTTTGCCTGTCCGACGATATTTCGAATAAGAGGATTCGCGGTGAATTGGCCGACTTTGTTCTGTATTGCCGGCGTCGCTTCGCGCGTATACGTATCAGTGAAAGCCGCGAATTCTTCCGTCCAGAAAGAGCGCACGAGCGGGTCGGTTATTTTTAAGATGACATCGGCGCGGAATGCTTTATTCGTCAGCATGCGGTTTACGTCCAGTAGCGTGGAACCCGGGTACTCTAAAAGCGCTAGCAAAGTATTCTGCAAAATGTATTCCATTCGGGCACTCCACGCGTCCACCCAGATGCGCTTCAGGGCGCCCATGAGGCCTGAAACGACAAGGTGGCGTTTGTCGAAACCGACATCCTCCATGATATTGAAACCTATTGGGTTATCTATATCGAAGGGCGCGAAATACACCACGTCTTTTATGCGGTTATGCGGAACGAAATTTAGGATTTTCTCAGCCGTAGCTCCATGCGGGTCGATGAATGCTATTCCTTCGCCGTTCTGAATATCCTGTATCGCCATGTTCTCCAGCATGGTTGATTTGCCCATGCCGGTTTTTCCTATGACGTAAATGTGTTTTCCTCTGTCGTCTCCGCGAATGCCGAAAATATCGCGCTTCCCCCGCGTGTGAGTGGCCGCAAAGTAGGTGATGCGGCGGTCCGGGTCGTTCGCATCCGGGTGCATGGGATAATTATACAGTATCTTGTATGGAGTATCGTGTATGGAGAGCGACCTATTGGATGCGCGCTTCTACTCCCTTATACTCCGTTCTGCGGTGAATGATGGCGACAATATGGACTATCTCTTGTTGTATCTGAAAGACGACACGATAGTCACCCACACGAAGGGTCCGGCAACTTTTAAGAGTGTACCGTAGCGGTTTTCCATACACCTCAGGTCTCTTGGTGAGTTTTTCTCGAATAGCGTCGCGAACCGTTTGGCGCAAGAATGCATCAAGTCGAGGGATGTCGCTTGCCGTAACCTGTGGATGCAAGGTAATCGAATAGCTTACTTCCATATTTTGTCGCTGTCCTTGATCCAGCGAACCTTACCTTTCAGACGTTCGTCAGCGATTGCGCTAAGAACGCGGTCTTCCTCCAATTCAAGAATCTGTTCTATGAGGTTACTTACCTTAGTAGCTAGTGGTTCCTGGTCACGCTTGGCAAGTCGCTTGAGCGTCTCATGAGTACTGTCAGAAACGCTGATATTAATTCTCTGCTTTGTCGTAGCCATATTCGCAAGTGTATCAAAAGTGTATCACCTGTCAACCCGGTTAGTAGAATGCGCCTTTGCGCTAGACGAGTAGTGAGTATAAAAAATACAACGGCAGGGGGTGTGGCCCCTGCCGATTGGAAGTGTGAGCCGTTGCCTCCAGGAACGGCTTTTTGTAATGGTTAGGCGCGTACTCGCGCCTGTTTCTCGTAGTACTTCGCCATCTCTTCGAGCTGATCGGCCGACACTATTCCGACCTGCTTCAGCCAAAAGCAAACATATTGCAGGGACTCCAGAGAGCCCTGCTTCGCGGACTCAATTGGTATATACCCCTCAGTGTCGAAGGGGGACATAATGGCGCATTCCTCTAATTTCTGCGCCATGAGCTTGCGCGCCTCGATGTCGAGACGCATGTACAACGGTTCTTTATTACCTGGCATCGTCGTCTCCTTCATTTTTTCGATGATGTTCGCTGACATCACCGACCATTCGCGATGATACCCCCCCCGCTAAATTTGCAATGTGTAGTGTGCGATATGGTATACTCGTAGCATGACAAGCAAGGAGGTAAGGAATGTGCTTGACCGCGTGTTGACGTGGCCGAAAGAGCGGCAGGAAAATGCGGTGGAAATACTGGAGCGCATGGAGCAACAGAACAAGAGTCCTCTGCGGCTCACCGAGGAGCAGGCGGCCGAGGTGCGTCGCCGATTGAAAGAGAAACACCCAAAAACAGTTACGCTTGTTCAATTCAACCAGCACGTCCGTCGTCGTTACGGAGTATGAAGGTAATCGTCCGAGCGAAAGCGAAGGACGATATTGATGATTTATTCGCGTGGATTGCCAAGGATAATTCTACCGTAGCCATAAAGATGGTGGTGAATGTCCATGCGCATATCAATCGTCTCGAGACAGACGGTCTCGCGCACATGGGACATGCTGGCACCGTCGCGGGAACGCTTGAGCTTGTTGTTTACCCCTATATCATTGTTTACAAGGTGTATGAAAGACGGGAGATTGTCATCATCTCGGTTGTCCACGGCGCACGAAACCGCTAGAAAAATGTTTTCTTTCCTTTATAAATCTCACTGAAATTTAGAAAGCGCCGGTTCCAGAGACTCCGTGATAGGATTTCTTTCACGCTAGGTGGGGGGTAAGGAAAAAGGCAGAGGATGCGGCCCCTGCCTTTTGTCGTGAGAGCCGGTACCTCCATGTCCGGCTGTATTATTAGGCGCGAGACTGTTTTTTGCTGACCGTCCGCGTACGCTTCGGACACGCGGTTATTAATGAGTCCACGAACTCTTGCGCCTCCCTTGACCCCATTGCCGCATACTCTTTGATGTCCCAAAGTTGGGACGCGCTTACCTGAACCACATGGGGTGGAGCCACTCCATGCGTTTTTTTCTTCGCTGCCATTGTCATCTCCTTCATTTTTTCGATGATGTTCGCTGACATCACCGACCATTCGCGATGATACCCCCCCGCTAAATTTGCAAGGCAACTAAATGACAGTGGATGCATTACTCGGGCTTCAACACTTCCCTCAAGCTTCTATACTTATTAGAAGGGTCCCAGAATAAGTACGACGCGAGGCCGGCGTCGGTATTTGCCTTGATTTGCGCTTCCACCATCTCTTTTGTGTATGTAACCGGATAATCAAAACTCTGCAACCACGGGCGCATTTTCGATGCCGGGTACGACGGCTTCTTGTACGTCTCGGGCGTAGAAGTCCCTATGCGCGTGTATGCAAAGGAGCCGATGGAAGTGCTTGTTGCCACCGTGCGTTCAACCGATTTGCTCATTGAGAAGCGGACAATGTTGTACGAGTTGGCGTTCACATCTTTGTAACCGTTAAAACCTGTGGGGTAGTGCGAGGGATAAACCATTGGGTCAATAAAATCAAAGTACGGCATAGCCCGCTCAAGAACTTGCCCGATATTCAGGTCGTCATAATTTGTCGTTACCATTCCAAAAAGATCGGCCGAAATGACAACCCCTGTCGATTTAAGTTGGTCATTCAGATATATGAAAAATCGCTCCAGCGCCTCGCTTTTCGGAATCCCAGCGCCCCACGAATAATAAATATCCTTCATGTTGCCGTCGGAAGGAAAACGGATGTAATCAAAATTCAATTCGTCAAAACCGATTTCGTACGAGGCCTTCGAGATATTGACGATGTA
>MFLD01000027.1:1311-24961 GCA_001781465.1 Candidatus Kaiserbacteria bacterium RIFCSPHIGHO2_02_FULL_49_16 | reverse complement strand
TATCACGCTCGTATCCGTAGTGAGCCGGCAGTTCGCGCTCGCCGGATACGCATATCGCTCGCGGCGCCTCTCGGACATGTACTTATTCAATGAGGCGGGAATAGCGCGCGAGGGCGGCGTGCTCGTCGCAAATCCTGCGCGCGCGATTGCCGACATGCTGTATTTCAATCCTCGGTACCATTTCGACGCTCTAGCGCACATCGATTGGCGCGCGGTCCGCCGCGTGCAGGCAGATGTCGGATACAATAGTACCAATCGCACGAACATATGACGCTCATCCTTCCCAATAAAAAAGACGCCGTACACAAGGCGTGGATGTTCCGCGTCTTGCGCGCAGTCGCCGACGACGCGCGCCTTGTCAAAGCGCTTGTCTTTAAGGGCGGCACATGCGTCGCCATGCGCGGCTTTCTTGACCGCTTTTCAGTGGACCTTGATTTTGATTACGCGGGAACCACGGATGAGATGCCCGCGATACGAAAACGGCTGGAGAAATTATTTTCCAAACTCGGACTTGCAGTCAAAGATATGAGCGCGAACGTGCCGCAATATTTCTTACAGTATCCGGCGAAAGCGGGCGAGCGCAGCACCTTGAAGTTCGAGGCGACGACGCTTCAGAGTCCTGCAAACAAAACAGAGAAAGTGCGGCTTGCGGATATCGACCGCGTGTTCTCCTGTCAGACCATTGAAACAATGTTCGCGAACAAGCTCGTCGCGCTCGTAGACCGCTACGAGCGGCACGGCTCCATCGCCGGGCGCGACGTCTACGACATCCACCATTTTTTTCTCAACGGCTTCTCGTATGACACCGATGTGATAGAGAGCCGGCGCGGAGTCCCCGCACTTCTGTACCTAAAGGAACTCCGCGCGTTCATTGCGCGCCGTGTTACGGACACTATAATCAGCCAGGAGCTCAATGTGCTTTTGCCGCCCGAGCAGTTCAAGAAGGTTCGGCACATCCTCAAAGAGGAAACGCTCGCGTTTATTGACGATGAGATCAAACGCCTTTCATAAAGCCGAACATCTATCCGTATGAAGATAATCTACATCACAACAGTCCGGATGCCGACCGAAAGAGCGCATGGTTTGCAGATAATGAAGATGTGCGAGGCATTTGCTCGGCTTGGGCACGATGTAGAGCTCGTGGTACCGCGCAGAGACAATGAATTATCGGACAATCCATTTGAGTACTACAACGTCAAGCAGATTTTCCGTATTACCACGGTCAGCGCGCGCGGCTTTGTGGCGTACGACCGTGTCGGATTTTGGCTCCACCGCGTTTCATTCGCATACGCGGCGCTTAAACATGCGGCTCACAGCGATGCTAATCTTGCGTACACGCGCGATGAGTTCATTGCATGGCTCCTTTCATTCGGCTCACGGCGCTTTGTGTATGAGGCGCATGAGGGGCGGTGGAATTTTGTGGTTCGCCGCGCCGCGCAAAGAGCCGCGCTTGTTTCGGTTCTTACGCGAGGTCTCAAGGAGTTCTTTACATCGCGCGGTGTTTCTGAAAAGAAAATAGTCATCTCGCCGGACGCGGTTGACCTGAAAGATTTTGCCCGTCCGGAATCGCGCGAGGCAGCTCGAAAGCGGCTTGAACTTCCTCTTGATAAGAAAGTGGTTATGTACATCGGACTGATAGACGAATGGAAAGGTACCGACACTTTTTTTGAGGCGGCAGATAAGTTGCCGCGGGATATTGTGCCGGCGGTCATCGGCGGAAGGCCGGAGCAGCTTGCGAAACTCGCGGAAAAGTATCCGCGCGTTCGTTTTTTGGGGTTTCTTCCGTACCGGGAATTGGCGAGCAATCAAGCGGCCGCCGACCTTCTTATATTGCCGAATTCAGCCCGCCACGCTATCTCTGCCCGCGATACGTCGCCTCTCAAATTATTTACCTACATGGCTTCCGGCGTACCCATTCTCGCTTCCGATTTGCCCAGTCTGCGCGAAGTTTTGGATGAAAAGACCGCCGTTTTTTTTAAGCCAGACGATTCTGGTGCCTGCGCGCGCGCCATCGCAGAAGCGTTGGCGAATGAAGATGCGATGCAGGCGCGCGCGCGCGAAGCATTGATTCAAGTACGGGCGTATACGTGGCATACACGAGCGGAAAAAATCCTAGAAGCCTTTAAAGCGCTCTAATTCCTATGCGCCGCGGTTAAGAAACTCTTTTTTCTTTTTGTATTTGTTCAACGTATCCCGCGAACGTGAGCTTTAGACCTTCAGCAAGTGAGATTTTCGGTTTCCATCCGAGGTCTTTCATTGTGTTTTTTATGTAGGGCGTACGATTTAATATGTCCTCATAACCTTCGCCGTAGTGTTTCTTGGAGGTTATGCCGACAATCGAAACGTTCTTCGCGCGGTCGCGAAAAAATTTATACTTCGGCGCCATTTTGAGGATTGACTCGGCAAGATTCCGTATGGAATGATTGTTTTTAGGGTTCCCGATATTATAGATTTTTCCGCTTGAGATATTTTTCCTATTTTCAATAATTTTTATAAGCGCGCCTATGCCATCATCAATGTGCGTGAACGAGCGGCGGTTGCTTCCGCCGTCTACGAGCCGCATATTCTCACCCCGAAGTATATTCCCCAGGAATTGAGTGATGACGCGCGGATTTCCGTTTGTGTCATGTATATTGTCCTGCCCATATCCTATCCAGTTGAAGGGTCGGAAAATGGTGAAATCAAGACCTTTGTCGCGTCCATATGCAAAGATGATACGGTCCATGAGTTGTTTACTAGCGGCATAAATCCAGCGCATTTTAACAATTGGACCCATGACAAGATTTGATGTTTCAGGATGAAACTCAGTGTCCGTGCTCATGCCGTACACCTCCGATGTGGAAGGCCATATAATTCGTTTTTTTAGTTTTGCGCACAGGCGGACTATGAATAGATTTGCTTCAAAATCTATTTCGTATACGCGCAGGGGGTCAGTGATATAGACTTTTGGCGTCGCGATACCCGCGAGAGGTACCACCACATCGCATTTTGACACGAGTTTCTTAATGAGCTTTTCGTTTCGGATGTTGCCCCTGTGGAATTCAAAGCGTGGATTGCGCAAGAACAACCTGATGGAATTATTTGCAAGGTCGTTTCCGATAACCAGCCAATTAGTTTTCCCAAGAATATGTTTGAGAAGATGCTGGCCGATGAACCCATTTACTCCGAAGATAAGCACCCTTTTCTTTTCCATGATTGTTTGCACGATACTCCATCGCGGATGCTATGACAAGTATCAAAGAATCCGAGGTTCTGGCATCGGAACGATGAACTTCCCGCCTTGTTTCTTAAATCGCGCGTGATTTTGCATTATAGAGTCCGCAAAATTCCACGCTAGTATAAGGCAGTAATCCGGCTTGTCTTCGTAAAGGAAAGAAGGAGATTTAATAGGGATGTGCGTGCCTGGCATGACGCGGCCTTGTTTCATAGGAGCGTCATCAACTATGTAATCGAGCGTTGAACGTCCTATTCCAAGCGCGTAACAAAATGTGGTGGCTTTGGCGGGGGCGCCATATCCCGCTATGCGTTTTCCGCTTTTCTTTATCCCATTCAGCAGCGCAAGAACCTTGACGCGGTTTTCGGCGATTCTCTTCGCGAATGTTTTGTACGGCGCGAGCGTGTTCAGAATCTCCTCCTCTATAAGCAATTTGTCCACACGGGGGTGTTGCTCATGCCCTCCATTGTTCCAGCCAACGAAGACTCGGATAGAGCCGCCATGGGTGCCGACTCTTTCTACGTCAAAAACGGAAAGGCCAAGAAGTTTGAAGAAAGAAACAAGCGGGCTCAAGTGATAGTAACAGAGGTGTTCGTGATAAATAATGTCGAACAAATTCTTTTCAATCAGGTCTTTTAGATATTGAACTTCAAAAATAAAGACGCCATTCTCGGCTAACAGTATTTTCATTGACTCTACGAAGCCCGCCACGTCGTCCGTATGGGCGAAAACATTATTCGCGGTTATTACCCGCGCCTTCCCGTGTTCCGAAGCAATTTTTTGAGCGGTTTCCGCGGTCAAAAAATCCGCGATGGTCTGGATTCCTCTTTTTGTCGCGTCTTCGGCGATATTTTTAGCGGGGTCAATGCCGAGGATACGTACCCCAAGCTTTTTGAACTGCGATAAAAGTACGCCGTCGTTGCTTCCTATATCTATGACAAGTGATTTGGAAGACAGAGAAAATCTTCCGGTAACGTTTTTCGCATAGTTTGCAAAGTGTTCCACAAAAGCAAGTGATGTGCCGGAGACATAGAGATAGTGCTTAAAAAGGATATCGGGAGGCACCACATCGCGCAGTTGGACGAGTTTGCAATCATTGCAGAAATTTACTATTAGCGGGGCAAAAACTTCCGGATTTTTATCGGACAGCAAGCGATACGAGTTTGCAAGAGGGGTCTCGCCGAACGAGATTATTCGCGTGAGAGAGTGGCTTCCGCAGAGCCGGCAGTCGTTTCGCGCGAAGTAAGCCGGTTCTTTTTCCGCCTTATTCATAGAAGAAAGCATACGCCAATCTTGGCTACTTAGCGCTTGCACCGAAACAGTTTTGTATTGAAACCCATTTTCGCGACGATATAGTAAAACAGCACGCCAAACGTGAGGAGGGCGTACACGACCGACCTCACAATGCTGATAGAGCTGTGTTCCTGCGCGTAGTTGCAGCGAATCGAAATCTCTTTTACCCGCAATTTGCAATAACACGCTTTCGCGATAATCTGAAAACTAAAGAGATGGTCATTCGAGGTGCCGTCCAATCCCACTGTTTCGATAAGATTGCGCGAGTACATGCGGAATCCCGTGTGGAATTCGGTAAGAGGAACCCGGAGAACAATGCGGTCTATAAAACTTAGTCCTATATTGGCAAGATAGCGCACGAGCGGCATTTTGTCTCGAAGCGGCTGCCGGATGTCCACGAATCGCGAGCCGAGCAGGAAGTCCGCTTCCTGACTCAAGACTTGAAGCGCGCCGGGAATAAATGACGGGTCATACTGGTCGTCTCCGTGGATCTCAACCATATAGTCCGCGCCGAGCTCCAGTGCCTTCTTTAATCCAAATTTAATATTCCCGCCGTAGCCGGAATGCTCGTGGGTGAAGGCCCGAATGCCAAGCCGCTTGGCCACGCTCATCGTGTCGTCTGTTGAACCGTCGTCCGCGATAATTATCTCATCGAAGCATTCTTTGGGAACGCGTTTGTAAATATTTTCAAGGAACCGCGCGCAATTCCATGTGAGAATAATCCCGACGCTTTTGTAGTTTCTTGGGCGCGCTTGCATTATCGCAACAGACTAATACGAATAGCCCGCGATGGCAAACGAGAGTGGACGCAGAAAAGGATATTCAGATAGCGCTACGCTATCTCATTTGCTACGATTGCAAAACTATATGGAAGATCGCGTACAAAGAGTTGCACGTTTTATCGCTGCCGGAGGTTCTGCCGCAACAGTGAATTTTGCGCTGCTCTACACACTCACGGAATATTTTCACATCTGGTACCTTGCTTCATCTCTTGTCGCCGTCGTTGCCGGATTTATCACGAGCTTCATATTGCAAAAGTTTTGGACATTCAAAAACAAGCGCCTCGACCGCGTCCATATACAGGCCATGCTTCATGCCAGCCTATCTATCGTGAACATTATTTTGAACACGGTTTTGCTCTACACCTTGGTAGAGTATGTCCATCTCTGGTACATCGCGGCGCAATTCTTCATCAGCGGCGGATTGGCGTTCGGGAATTACTTTGTATATCGCCTGCATATTTTTCCGGAAATTTCTGGCGAAACATCCGTTGGAGCGCGAATGCCGCGAGAATGAAAATGAGCGGTTCAACTGGTACTCGGAGGCGCGCGTTGACTCCTAGGCCGATAATTATGGTCGTCAGCGCGAAATAGGCGATTGTTCCGGTAATGAATAAAAATTGAGGCGTAAGACCTTTCTTCCTCCAATACGCAATGGCGCCCGCCAGAGCCAGCAAAGTTACCGCAATCCAGAAAAGTCTTCCTACCACGACAAGAGCACCCGGTCCCCGCATAAGGTTGCCGAAAAAGGAAACTGCTTCCCCGGGATGCGTGATGAGCTCGAAGACTGGCGGATGGGCGTATGATATGTTCGCATCGAAGAAAGTATTCAGTAGCGACGCATACCCATCATGGGTGAAAAAACCGTACATCGTAATTCCAAATAATTCCGCAAGTCCTTTGGGGTGATTGCGAAGCTCTGCGAGCGCACTACGCCTGAACTCACTCGTATTTGCGAGGTTCACATCCTCGATTTTTTGCACGCTTAGGCCACCTAAGAATCGTTGCGCCGCTTCATCAAATGGGATGTTTTGCTCAAGCGCGATTGTTGAAGGCACAAGAAAGGCGTACAGGGCGCTTACCGGCTCAACATTGAGACTCATATTTCCGAACGTCTCGTAATTCCGGTATATCCAGGGCGAGAGTATGATGAGGAAGATACCCAGCACCACGGGAACCTCTTTCAAAAGAAATTTCCTGAAGTTGAAACCACTGTTCCACCAGACAAGCGCGAGCATAAGAATTGGCAGATATTGAGTCGTTGGCTTAATAAGGGTGGCGATGCCAAGGAGCGCAGATGTAAGCGCGAGCATCCGCATGCTTTTGCCTTTTAGATACCGCAAGAAGAAGTATACAAAGCAGAGAAACACAAACGTAAAGAATGTCTCGGTCAAAACTATGCCTGTAAGATATGCGGTATACGGCTCAAGCGCTGTCAAGAATCCGACGCCAGCGCTCCATTTCTCGGTGATAAATTCTTTTGCAATGAAGTATGCAAGCACGGCCGAAAGGCTCCCGAGAAGCGCCTGAATAATGAAGAGCGCTTTATAGCTTCCAAAAATCTTCAAGATACCCATGATAAAAAGCGGGTAAAGCGGCATGCGGACTGAATCCGGAATATACGGCGGCGCAACAGAGCGGCTGAACCCATGCCCTGCGCTAATGCTGTTCGCTATCTCATAGTATCCGTCGTACGCAACGGAGCGCGCATCAAAAGTCTTTGTCCCGAGTACGGGCGAAGGTAGAAGGGCAAGCCGCATCGCGAGCGCGACAAAGAAAATAAGCCCAAGAATCACGTATGGATGCCATTTTTGCACAATAATATCGTACCACGCCGTGATTGGACGCGGTGGTGGCGCGGTGATATGGTATCGGTAATGAAGAAGACACGGTCGCTGTCTCTCATCGTGCCCGTTTACAACGAAGAGGGGAACCTCGGCGCGCTACATGCTGAGATTAAAGCTCTCTATAATCGCTACGATATTGAAACTATTTTTGTGGACGATGGTTCAAAGGACACAAGTGTCGCTGAATTGCGCAGAATCGTGAAAACCGACTCGCGCGCCAAGCTTATAATTTTCGCTCGCAATTACGGACAGACCGCCGCAATAGGCGCGGGCGTAGCGGCGGCCGCTGGCGAAGTCATTATTCCTCTTGATGCCGATTTGCAGAATGATCCGGCAGACATACCGCGCCTCATAGAGAAGTTTGACGAAGGCTACGATATCGTTTCCGGCTGGCGCAAGGACAGGCATGATGGTTACTTGCGCGTTCTTCTTTCCCGTATTGCAAATGGTTTCATCGCGCGGACGACAGGCGTTCCGCTTCATGATTATGGCTGTACGCTGAAGGCGTATCGGGCGACAATATTAAAACAGTTGGATTTTTTCGGTGAAATGCACAGATTCATTCCCGCGTACGCGTCATGGCAGGGCGCGCGCGTTACTGAAATCAAAGTAAATCATCGCGCGCGCGTCCGCGGCGCATCCAAGTATGGATTCTCACGGATAGGCAAAGTCCTTCTCGATCTGATTGTAGTGAAATACGTGCTCTCATTCGGACAAAAACCGATTTATTTCTTCGGCTTTCTCGGCGCCGTATCGGGATTTCTAGGAGTCCTCTCGCTTGTTGCGGCAGTCGTATTGCGATTTGCATACGGAATCTCGCTGATTCAAACACCGCTCGTGCTACTATCCGCCCTGCTCATCATAGTCAGTGTTCAGATGGTATCTCTCGGCATCGTCGCGGACGTAGTCATTCGGACGCGCAGGCCGGAAGAGAAGCGTTCATACGTGATACGGGAAAGAGTGAACCTCGGCTGACCATGTGCGGGATTGCGGGATTCGAGGGCGTAGGAACCGAGAAGTCCTTGCGCGAGATGGTGCAAGCGGTCAGGCATCGCGGACCCGATTATAAGGGGATTTTTTTGCGCGGCCGCCTTGGTTTTGCCCACGCGAGACTCTCAATTCTAGATCTCTCCCCGGGAGCGCGTCAGCCGATGATGCTGCCGGACGAAAGCGTCGCTATCGTATTTAATGGCGAGATATATAACTATTCTGAATTGCGGGCGGAGCTTGAAAAACGCGGACGCACCTTTCGCACGTCGTCCGACACCGAGGTCATTCTGCACCTGTATGCGCTCCACGGCGACGCGTGCTTCAAGAGATTGATTGGAATGTTTGCGATAGCCCTCTACGATTTTAAGGCGCGGAAGCTTTTGCTCGCGCGGGACAGAATGGGAGAGAAACCGCTTTATTGGAGTTACGCAAACGAAACGCTCGTATTCGCATCCGAAATAAAGGCGCTCTTTGCGTCAGGGCTTATTCCGAAGGAGCTAGATTTGCACGCGCTCGATCAGTACCTTCAGTTTGATTACGTGCCGACTCCGCACAGCATTATTCGCGGCGTAAACAAATTAGAACCGGCAACCATTCTTACCTGCAAAGGAGGGGCTATCACCAAGAAACAGTTCTGGCATCCGCCGCGCGCGATTGAAAATGTATCGGAGAAGAATGCCTTGCTCCGGTTGGAAGAGGGGATGAGGAATGTCGTGCGGCGGGAACTTGTGGCGGATGTGCCGGTCGGCGTGTTTCTTTCCGGCGGCATCGATAGTTCCGCGATTGCATACTACGCGCAGAGAGAGAGCAAGCGCCCAATTGAAACTTTCTCCATCGCTTTTGAGGACAAGTCATTTGATGAATCTAGCCATGCGCGATTAGTCGCGGGGCACTTAGGCACTGTGCACCATGAACGAACGGTGACCTCGAATGACGCGCTTGCTATTGTGCCGCGCCTCGCGGATGTTCTCGATGAGCCGCTTGCCGATGCATCCATAATCCCCACTCTGCTACTTTCAAAGTTCGCGCGCGAGCATGTGACCGTGGCGCTCGGGGGCGAAGGTGGAGATGAATTATTTGCTGGATATCCGACATTCCGAGCGGATAAACTTTTTGATTTGTACCGCAGATTTCCGAGGGTCTTACGTCGTGCGGTGTCGAAGGCCGCGGATATGCTTCCGGTGTCCCATGCAAATTTCGCATTCTCCCACAATCTTAGAAAATTTGTTTCGAGCGACTCGCCTGATGCGGCGCGCAGGCACATAGAATGGCTCGGTACCTTCAACGATACCGCGCGCCGCGCCCTCGCCAGAAGTTCAATGAATGGCGACGTGTTTGCTGAAGCACAATCGTATGCGGCCGAGTACAAGCCGAATGATTTAGGCAATCGCATATTATGGACATACGCGCGAACGTACCTTATGGACCAAGTTTTGGTGAAAGTTGACCGCGCGAGCATGCGGTACGCGCTGGAAGTGCGCGCGCCGTTTCTTGACCACACGAACGTCGATTTCGTTTTTGCACTGCCGTACTCCTTTAAATACCGGAACGGCACCACTAAATATCTTCTCAAGAAATTGATGAAAGGAAAGTTGCCATCGTCAATCATTAACCGCAAGAAGAAGGGCTTCGGCGTCCCGATGGCGAAATGGCTCACAGGGCCTCTAAAACCCCTGTGCACCGACCTATTATCCGCGGATAGAATCAAAAAACAAGGCCTATTTGACCACGGATACATTACTCGCTTGGTAAACGATCACATGATGCTGCGCCGCGATAACCGCAAAGAACTATGGAACCTGATGGTTTTTCAGCTATGGTTCGACCGCTGGATGCGCTAGAATCACGATATTCGACGTATGTCCTCACAGCATCGTTTTGGGTACGAATGGGACCGCTATTCACGCATGACCAGCGATTACGAACCCCAGTTTCGCAATTGGACTCACCCAATGACTCCGGAGGATTGGAAAGGTCTGCGCGTACTCGACGCGGGATGCGGGATGGGACGAAACAGCTATTGGCCTATGCGTTGGGGCGCCGCTTCGGTAACCGCTTTTGATTACGATGAACGCTCCGTAGCTAGAGCGCAAGAGACGCTGAAAGAATTCCCAAACGCGCGAGTACTGTTCAGCAGTATATACGATATAAAGTGGAAGAATGAGTTCGACGTCGCTTTTGCCATCGGTGTTATTCATCATCTTGCGGAGCCGCGCCGCGCAGTGTCGCGGCTTGCGGATTCACTCAAGCCAGGGGGCAAACTGCTCATTTGGGTTTATAGCTACGAAGGAAATGAATGGATTGTTCGATATGTTGACCCCGTTAGAAAAATCATAACGTCAAAGTTGCCGCCTGTTCTCGTCCACGCGCTTTCGTATTTTTGTTCAGTCCCGCTGTATCTTTTCGTTAAAATAACGCGCGGTCCTTCCGCCTATTTACGCCAGCTTTCTACATTTGATTTCTGGCACATTCACAGTATCGTATTTGACCAGCTTATTCCGGATATCGCGCATTATTGGCGGCGCGAAGAGGTGCGCTCTCTCGCGGAGGGTGGAGGTTCACTTGCAGACATTCGTGTCGAGGAAACTCCAAAAGGCACGGGATGGATTCTTCGAGCCACAAAAAAATAACTGCTGTAGCAGTATATTGATTGATATGGAAAAAAGCCACTACGAATCAATGTACGCGCGCGAGCGAACGCACTGGTGGTACCGCGTGCGAAGAAAATTGGTACGCCATCTCATCTCTCGCCACGTAGGGACTGAGGGGCTGAAAATCTTAGATGTTGGATGCGGCACGGGGCTTTTGCTGAAAGAGCTGCAAGGCTTCGGCCAAATTCGCGGGATTGACATGTCTCAATTAGCAATCGATTTTTGCCGAGAACGAGGACTTACTGGCGTGACATTCGGCGAGGCGACCGCGATACCGTTTCCAGACGACTCGTTTGATGTCGTACTCGCGCTTGATGTTATTGAACATGTCGCGGACGACGCGATGGCCGCGCGGGAGATACGGCGAGTACTCAAGCCGGGAGGCATGGCGATAGTCTTCGTGCCGGCGTTCCGCTTTTTGTGGGGTATTACTGATGAGTTGAGCCAACATTACCGGCGCTACACTTTGCCGGCATTATTGGGCGTGTTTGAAAGTACAGGGTGCTCGGTGAAGCGGGCGAGCTACTTCAACTTTTTGTTATTCCCAGCTATATTGGCAATACGCGGCTGCGTGCGAATCTTCAAGCTGCGAGTCAGGTCAGAACTTGAATCCAACAGCAATATCTTGAATGAATTGCTGTATCATATTTTCAATCTTGAGCTCTGGCTGCTCCGCGCCACAAATCTGCCGTTCGGCGTATCAGCATTAATCGTTGCAAAGAAATAATTCTATGCCAGATGTCCGTGATTTTTTTAAACGATGGCCGAATTTTTATTACTTTATCGCCGTGGTCTTTGGGCCGATGCTGATGACGGGCTTGAGCGCGCGGGGATTTCTCAAGAAATATCCCGCGCGGGGTAGCGTGCTCAACCTTGGTTCAGGGCCGCGCATATTGGGCGGCGGCGTCACAAACGTAGATATCTTTCAGTACCCCGGAGTTTCTCTCGTTGCCGACATTACGCGCGTGCCGCTCGGAGACGGCAGTGCCGCGCGTATTATCTCCGATACGGTGCTTGAGCATGTTACTGATCCTATTGCGGCAGTCGCGGAAATGCGGCGCTTGCTCCAGCATGGCGGGCTTGCATACGTGACTGCCCCCTTTCTATATCCGTTCCATTCATCTCCATCGGATTATCAGCGGTGGACGCGCGCGGGACTTCTCTATCTGTTTCGCGATTTTGATATTGTCGAAATCGGTGTTCGCGCCGGCCCCATATCGGCATTGACGGCATATCTGTGCCATTTTGCCGGCACCGTATTCTCGTTTGGGTCCGAATGGCTCTATTCATTGGTCGCGAACCTTGCGATGTTCGTATTCTTTCCGCTCAAGTTGATTGATATCATTTTCAACTTTTGGCCCCAGTCTCACATGGTGGCCGCCATTCATTACTGCGTTGTGAGAAAGAAATAACCCCATTATGATGCCTTTATTGGACGGCAGTAGAGCGTGTTATACAGACAGTGGAACATACAGAATATGATTACATCAAAAGAAGACCTTGCATTTTATTTGTCTGAAGACAAAAAAGCCCTTGGAATACGGAGAAAGCGGCCGTCTTTGTTCGGCAGCGAAATATGGAAATATGAAATCCTGCTGAGGAAGCTTGAATATTACAAGAACTGCAAAAGCAACATTCTTCTACGACCGTATGTGCTCTACCTGAAGTACAGATTCCATAATTTGGGCATTAGACTGAACTTTGAGATACCGCTCAATGTCTGCGGACCCGGTTTAGAATTGCCGCACATCGGAACAATCATAATAAGCGCCAAGAAGATTGGCGCGAACTGCAAAATCCATTCAGGCGTGAATATCGGAAAGAAGCATGGAAAGAGCCCCATCATCGGCAATAATGTGTACATAGGGCCCGGAGCAAAGATTTTCGGCGGAATTGAGATTGCCGACAACATAGCGATAGGTGCAAATGCCGTCGTTAACAAGTCCTTTCTTGAACCGAACATAACAATCGCAGGCGTACCCGCAAAAAAGCTGAATGACAAAGGATCAGGGTGGCTGTTAGTCAGGGAAGAGGAAGGCGATGCGAAGTAATTATCGCGGCGTAATAATGTATGTCTTTCATGTATACGCATCGCATTGCAATCATTACGGCCGTATTTGTCGGGCTGATTGCAGTCGCTCCATCGGTGCTTGCCCCTATTTCCTTACAAAGCGAGTACCGCGGTGTTCAGCTCCTTCCGTTTAGCGACGATGTGCGCTACAGGGCGCGCATCCATGATGTTTTAGACGGCCACGTGTTTCTGTCATCACCGTACCTATACGAGTACAAGAACGGGCCGGTCGTCATGCCACCGTTGAATGAGTGGCTCTATGCGCTTCCGGCGTACTTTTTTGGCCTTTCGGCTGTCATTATCGCAGCCAAATTTTTTCTTCCTGCGGCGCTCTTTTTTCTCGTCTATCTCCTTGCGCTGGGAATGGTCGGAGAAAAGAAACACGCGCTCGGATTACTAACCGCGATAACGGCAGGGCTCGCGGTTACGCTCGGCAGCGATTTGGTGGATTATAACCATGTTTTAGGGCTCATTTCCGGCACATCTCCGCCTAATCCGCTGGTCTGGACCCGTCTCGTTAATCCAATTACGGGGGGTGTCCAGCTATTCGGATTTCTTCTTCTGCTGTGGTATATGTGGCAGAGAAAATACCGATATGCGTATGTCGCGGCAGGAGTCCTCCTTGCGAGCATGGTCGGTTACTTCTTCACCTTCGGGCTGTCCCTCGCGATGATTGCCGCTCTATCTTGCGCGGCGCTGCTACGCAGAGAATATGACATCGTGCGCAATGCCGTTTATGTTCTCATCATTTCCGTCGCATTAGACGCATGGTATTGGTATCACACCCTTCTCTCGGTGAGCGGAGAAGCAGGCCGCGTACTCGCTATGCGCAATGGCATGTCTTTTACTCATGCTCCGATTCTGAATAAGGCCATTCTTGCGGCCACCGTGTTTGTGGCGGCAAGTTTTGCATACGCATACGTAAAAAAGGAGTGGCGTGAGCATGAGCGAGGCTGGATTTTTTTATGGGCGGCAGTTCTCTCCGGTTGGATTGTTTTCAACCAGCAGATTGTTACGGGCCGCGAGATTTGGTACCAGCACTTCGCGCAATACACGGTTCCTCTCGGCATAGTCCTTTGCGTTGTGGCCCTCTTTTTTCTTTTGCGGGACAGGGCGCCGCGTTTCTTGGTCTGCATGTTAGTCGCGATTAGCGTGGTCTCTGGCGCTTACGGGATATCCACGACAATCTACAAACATCGCATACCGGAACTCGCGCATCTGCAGGGATACGCGCCGGTGATTGAATGGCTGAATGAGAACGCGCCGAAGGATTGCGTCGTATTGGATGGCAAACGCAACGAGGAACTGGTTCTTCTAATTTCTGCGTACACCGCGTGCAACACGTACATGACAACATCTACGTTTTTCGGTATCACGCCGGAGCGCATTGACCACAATTTTCTCTTGCGCATGCGACTCGAGGGAGTGATGTCAGAGAGTGCCTTGACCTACCTCTACGCGCATGAAGACGATGTGCGGAACACATACTTCTCGGATTGGAATCAGCTTTTCAGCCATGGCGAAGAGCCGTGGATAGTTGACCATATCGCCGTACTCGAGAAGAATTACCGGGCATTTGCAGGAGGCAATCTTGAGAAACAGATACGCGCCTACCGAGCGAATTACATCGTGTTCAAACATCCCATTTCTCCTGCTCTCCGACGCGAACTGCCAAGTCTCACTCTCGCGACCACAACAGAGAATTTCTACATATACACCTTTTAGTGATATATTCCTCTTATATAGTATGAAAGTGTCCGAAGAAAAGTATGTCATCGTTGGTTTTGGGTGGGTCGGGCAGGCGAATGCAATTGCGCTTACACAACTTGGTTACGATGTCTCCTATTTTGACCCAGGCAATCCATCTCATCACTACGCGGAATTCAGTGATCTATATAAGAAAATCGAACCATTGTCGTCATTAAAACAAAACGATGCTCGGAATACGTGTTACATGGTGTGTGTCGGAGACAAAGTATCCGAAGAGGGCGAACAGGACATATCAAACATAAAGACCGTGCTCGCGTCTCTTCGTGGAGCGAAGGGGGGAGTTATGTTGCGTTCGACCATTTTGCCGGGGCTACTCGAAGAACTTAATTATGACTGGTATGTGCCGGAATTCCTGCACGAGAAGAAAGCGGTGGAGGAGTGCCTTGACCCGTTTTTTTTCGTCATCGGAAAAAAAGATGGAGCCCGCCCAGAGCCCTCTGTGTGCGCCCTTTGGCAAAAAAGGGCGGGGAAGACTTTCTCTGGAACGGCGCGTGAAGCCTCGCTCATTAAATACCTGTCGAACTTGTGGAATTCGACACGCATTGCGTTCGTGAATGAGTTTGGAGACGCTATTGGACGTCCGACAGACAAAAAACGTCTCGTGGAAATCGAACGCGTCATCGACTTTCTTTTTGACCATCGCATGTATATGAGGTACGGCCGCGCATTCAGCGGGCATTGTCTTCCCAAGGATACCCGCGCGTTCCGTTCGTGGTATGAAAAGAACGGAACGAAGTTTCCTCTGATAGCTGGGGTGTACGAATCAAACTCGCGCCATGCCCAGCTTGAAAAAGAGCTTCCGCTCCTCCCCGAATGGTATTCCGAATGGCCGGACCGCCATATTTCAGGATGGCGAGCGCTCAGCGAATTGCTGTATGCTATACGCAAGAATGTAGCGCACCCGCTCCTAGCGTGGAAGCGAATGACAGGAGGCAGGAAATAAGATATGAGCGGCCGCAAAACAATACTCATTACTGGTGGCACGGGATATGTAGGAAGCAGAGTTGCAGAGGCGCTTCAGAAGCGCGGTCATAAAATCATTGTTGTCGATATCGCCACTCCGGAAAGCCGCGGCGCAATAGCTTCTCCCGGCATAGAATTCCGACAGCATGATTTGCGTAGTCCAGCCGAAGCCATAGAAGGATTGCGGGGAGCTGATATTGTCGTGCATCTAGCGGCCGACATCGGGTCTATGACATACATGCGCGAACATCAGGCAGAAATTCTGACGAACAATGCGCTTATTGATTCTGCGCTATATCCTGCGCTTATTGCGAACAATATCCCATGGATAATTTATTCGTCGAGTTCAATGGTGTTCCAACATCCGCCCAAATTTCCGTATACTGAAGCCGACATCACGAAGATACATCCGCCGAGCAATATATACGGATTTGCCAAGTTAATCGGCGAATATTTTTGCCACTCCTATAACAAACAGCACGGGCTGTCATACACGATTATACGTTATCACAACATCTATGGCCCAGGTGAGGATTCGAAGGGGGTAAGTCCAGGCGATATCCATGTCATTCCCGCGCTTCTGGAAAAAGTGATTACTGGCCAGTATCCGCTGCAATTTCTTGGCGATCCGCCGGAGAAAGCGACTCGTCCGTTCGTGTATGTAGACGACGCGGTCGAGGCGACCGTAGAAATAGCGGAGCGCGCCCTGCGCGCAGAGAAATCAGTCCTTAACGAAGATTTCAATATCGGAAATGATACGTACTGTACGATTCTCGAACTTGGAAAGATTATCTGGAAGTTTTTTGGCGATGGACGCGAATTCAAGTACACGGTTGTATCAATACCTTCCGATACCGCTCTGCGCAGGGAAGTCGATATCACGAAAATTCGCGAGCGTATCGGCTGGAAGCCGAAGACATCGCTTGAAGATGGTCTTGCAAAAACTGCTTCCTGGCTTAAGGCGCGAGCGCGCGCCTAGCGCAGTTGAGATTCGTAAAAGGCGAGCCAGCGATCTGCGTATTCTTTTGACCGCAGGCGTGTGAGCGTTTCTTTGCCTCCTTTGATCAGTCTTTCGCGCAGTACTGCATCGCGAACTGCCCTTGAGAGCGCCTCGCCTAGCGCTTGAGGATTTTCTGGCGGAACGAGAAGCGAGTTCTCACCGTTCACGAGGTATTCGGTCAGTGCCGCGACATTGCTTGCGACGACAGGCTTTCGCATCTCAAATGCTTCTAAAGGTACGAGTCCGAAGCCTTCATAACGCGAGGGCACGGCGACAACTGCGCATATCCCATATATTTTTTGCAGAAGGGTATTGCCTGGCACTTTTCCCAAAAAAAGAACCCGATCGCGTATATTCAGTAAGTCGACGAGATCAGAAAATTCCTTCTGTTCACTCGTGGTGCTTGCGGACACGATGACAAACTTTGCGATATCGGCCGGGCTCGTATGCGGAATGGAACGCAATAGCACATCCCACCCCTTGCGTAATTTCATCTGTCCTATGAAAAGAACATTTGTTCCATATAGCCCTGAGATTCTTTTCTTGATATCTTCTTCGCGCGCATCCGGCGTGTCCGTTTTAGTTTCGAGCCAGCGATATTCATCCGATATATGTGGCAGATAACTTGCGGACGGTAATTTCAACTCGCGAGCGATGGGAAGATTATGTTTGGAGACAAATACAAGATGATGCGCATGCGCAAGCGGCCAGTGAAAGAAATAGCTCGATAGGATATATAGCCAATGGCTTGGGTCACGGCCAATGCCCCCGATGAGTTCTCTCAGATTTCGTATTACGCGCTCGGGATGTAACGAGTTGTTCAGAGGATTATCCCTGAAATCCGTCAGATAGTGGTCATGGAGAAGTCCGTATTCGGTGCATATGAGGCGAATGCGCAAAAGCCGTGCCAGCATTGCGCCGATTATACCCACGCGGTTATTCCGCAGGTTGTGAGCATGGAAGATAGAGGGGCGGGAAAAAAGAAGGAAAGGAAGGAGCATCCGGAGCCCCCCGAGCGAATGCGCGTAACGGTATACGGTGATACCGCTCACAATCTCTTTCGCCGATATCCCCGTGTCTGACTGCACTATCGCGGCGACGTCCCAGCCACTGCGAGCGAGAAGGCGCGCAGAGACGAACTCGATGAAATTCGTCATCCGGTCGTTGAAGCCGTATGGCGCGATGACGAGCATCTTTCTTTTCTTGCTCATATCTTCTTGCAGAGGACATTGACGGACCCAACTCGGCGGTCTAGGTGCTCTGCAATCGTGTCCGAGGAGACGAGGACGAGCCCTGCCGCAGTGATTGCGTGTACAGAGAGGCCGTACGACTCGATTTCATGGATGTATGCGGCAGGGTCTTTCCCGCCCGCCGCAATCGCTCTAGGATTGAATTCAGAAATAAGGATAATGTGCGGGTTCGCATAAATTGTCGCATGCATGCCTCGGAGCGCAGAGGGCTCTCCGCCCTCAATATCCATTTTGATGACATCAATGCGGGGAATATGTTTGCTTGCGGCGAATGAATCGATGGACACTGCCAGTACGGAGACTTTCTGTGCCGGGCTACTGGGCTTGATGGTACTATGGCAACCAGTGCTGTTCTCGACGTGGTAAAAATCAACAGTGCCATCCGCATATGCCACGGCTTTTTTCACGAGTGCCGTATTTCGGCACGCCCGTGTATTGTTTTCGAGTAAACTGTAATTCGCATCATCAGCTTCGAATGCATAGACTTTGCCGTTCGCTTTAGCGAGTACGGAGAAAAGGCGCGTAAAATAGCCGATGTGCGCTCCGATATCTAGGACGACCATGCCCGGCTTTATTATTTTTCTGAAGACCGCAGTCGTTTCCGGCTCATATCTGCCGAGCAGCATCTCGAATTTCCACGTCCACGTAAATTTTTCTGGAAACAAGAATCCTTGCGTCCGCGCAAGCGTATCAGCTGAAAAGCTAAGAAGTTTTCTGCATACTGACCGTAGACTAATTGCCATGCGAGCTTAGAGAATATGGCGGCTGATCGCGCGCTCTGCCTTCCCGATAAACGCATCTACCCGCATCATATGGCCGGACTCGCCAAATCATTCTCCACGAGTTCGCAGACAATGTGCCACGCGAGAATGTGCGCCTCTTGAATTCTCGGGGTCTCATCAGATGATACGGACACCGAGATATCCGTTAGTTCTCGGAGAGCCTTGCCATTCTTTCCGGTCATACCGATGGTCATACAACCTCGCGTGCGGGCTTCTCGCATTGCCTCAAGAACATTAGGAGAGTTGCCGCTCGTCGAAATGCCGACAACGACATCGCCCTTTTTTCCTAGCGCAGCTACCTGGCGCGCGAATATATGTTCATACCCGTAGTCGTTGCCAATCGCGGTGACGATGGAGGAATTTGCCGTCAGAGCGATTGCAGGCCACGCCGCGCGTTCGCGCGCGAATCGGCCGACGAGTTCTGCCGCGACATGCTGGGCGTCGGCGGCACTCCCGCCATTCCCACAGAGTAAAATCTTGCCTCCATTTCTGATAGCGGAGACGAAACATTCAGCAACACTGGCTATGGAAGCGGATTGCTCGCCGAGTCCTCGCGCCGTCTTGATGTGAGCTTCAATTCTATCGCGTATTGTGTCGGACGGATTATTCATGAGCAATTAATATTACCAGGCGGTTTGTCCTCCATCGATGATGAGCGTTTGAGCTGTCATGAACGCGGACGCATCGCTCGCAAGGAACACAATTGCTCCGTTATACTCCTCGGGCCGCGCAGGTCGGCCGAGCATATTGCGCCCTTTGAGTTTCTCTAATAGTTTGGGGGTTATTTCTTTGAAGTTGACCGCGCCAAGACAAATTGCGTTGACGCGAACATCCGGCGTGCCCACGGAGGAAAAATATGATGCCCACGCGCGCGTGAGGCCTAAAAGCCCGGTCTTGACGGTTGGGTATGCGGCCGACTTGAAGCGCCCAGGCGGATACTTGGAGTGATTGGGCGCCGTGATGCCAGAGGTTGAAGAGATTTGTATAACGGACCCTTTCTTCTGCTTTATCATGTGGGGTGCGACCGCTTGCAAGAGATACTGCGCTCCGGAAAGACCCACCGCAAGCTCCTTTTCCCACTGTTCAGGTGGAAATTCCGGATATGCTTCCCAGCCCGATTCATTCTCTTTCGGCAGAGGCGGGTCAATTACCGCATTGTTGATGAGAATATCAATACGGCCTGCTTCTTTCACTACTTTTGCGACAGCGCGATTTACTTCTTCGGGCTTCGTAATATCGACGTCGACGTGCGTCGCGACGCTCGTCAATTTTTCCGAGCGGGCAGTATCAAATGAATACACCTTTGCGCCTGCGGCGCTTAGCGCTTTTGCATGTTCAACGCCGAGCCGTCCATCGCCTCCTGTAATAACGGCAACTCGGCCTTCTAGAGAGAAAAGTTGTTCGATTTCTTTTTTCATATTATTTCCAAACTTCCGAAGCAATTTTTTCAGTATATTCGCGATATCCTGTGTTATGCGCGAGCTCATCCCCATCCTTGCCGCGCGCTGCCTGAATGATAAGGTGCCGAGAATATCCAATATCACGCAGGGCATCAAAAGCACTTTTCAGATTTGCGCACCCCTCTCCAAGCGGGACCGTTGCACTCTCAACATTCGGGTCTGTATTTGGCAATCGATCCTTCACGTGAACGCCGACGATGCGCCTCCCGAGTTCTCGAATTTCATCGGCAACGGGGAATCCGCATGCGAACTGATTACCCACGTCATAATATACGCCGAATGCCTCGGGTGCCAGCGCCTGTTCCATGAATTCAATTAGCACGCTAGCCGGGAGTTCGGCCTCGATGCCGAGACGTATCCCAAGGTTTTTTGCCGCCTCTGTTGCGGGGGCGAGAAGTGCATGCGCGCGCTTCCATGTGGCGTCAGTTGAGGTGCCAAGTTTCTTTTCGTGAAAGAACGACACGAGTATGACTTTTGCGCCAATCTCCGCCGTTGCGCGGACGATGTCGAGCAAATCGTCCGCATACTCGTCTTCTGGCGCATAGTAGCCGTGGACGGAAGGAATATCAACACCAGTCGCTTCTCTAATCTCGCGCAGTTGTGCGCGCCCTGCTTCTGTCATAAGCGGGTGCGCGCGCAATTTCCTCTGGCGCACGAGGAGCTCAATCGAATCGAAGCCAATCTTGCGCGCATCTATAAATTCTTTTCTCCAGTTTTCGTCCGGAAAGAATTGTATTCCTCGCCCGAGCGATGGCATCAATCGCCCCTGGAGAATACCGATCTTCGGACGAGATAAAATATTCATCGAGTCTTTTTCCCGACAAAAAAGAGATTGGAGGTCAATCGATGTTTGGAGAGGAGGCGTTTATAGTCTGCATCAAACTTTTGTAAAAGATTGGTTACATCGGTACGGGATGCCTTTGACGCTCCTGCCCGCAGAGGTAATCTGGGCGCAGCGAGTTGCGCTACACCGCCTTGCTTCGGTGCATCAACATCAGCCCAATGGAGATGGTTGAGCACATTGTAGTCCTGGAGGTAATGCAGTGTTCCCACAAATCCGGCCTTCTTCATCGCTTTCGTGAGGCTTTTGCCGCTGAAATACCACGGATGCGCGTCGTGAAAATAGAACGTGTGATAATTCGGCAAATCGTAAAGAGAGCGCAGAGCGTCGTAAAGATTCGGAACTTCTATAGCCACGATGCCTCCCGGTTTCGCATATGCTCCGAGCGTCTTGAGAAACGAAACGGGGTCATTAACGTGTTCGAGAGTTTGGAATGCGCATACGATGTCCGCCGAGCCCTTCGGTATAGGGGTTTTGGTGATGTCGGTTCCATACGTCTTGCAACCGCAAACTTTCGCCGCATAGGCGGCGGAGCCCGCGTCGTAATCAACTCCTATGACTTTCCCCACTTCTTTCTTCGCGTGATAAAGAAACATCCCAGAGGAACACCCGACCTCTATAAGCGTTTTACTTTTTCCAAAATATGGCCGCAAGAGTTTTAACCTATCTCCTTGGAACGGCAAGTACGCATCGAATAGTTCTTTCGTGGCGGCTCCCGCATTCACTTTGTGCGAGTGTTGCTCGCGGTATGCTTTTTTATAGAATTTCTCCGCTTCGGCCCGCGTTCCGTTCTCAAGTATGCCGAGGTCGCACTTCCCGCAATGATAGACGCGCCGACTCAATCCGCCTCGTATCTCTCGCGTGAGAACTGCAGATGGGCGGCTTCCGCAGAGCGGACAGTTATTTATAATATCTTTTTGTGTCATGTATCGGCTATGGCGATAATACGCGGCGATTTCCCCTCTTTATATACCGAAGAATTGAAATCTCCAAAAAAGCGTATATTTCTAAAGCCCGCCCGCCGAAGGGACTGACCGAGCGTTTCCGCGCTCTCAAGATGCCACTTCTTAATAGTCGGCGCGTCCACGTGAGCGCGGTCGCGCATAACATTCTGCGAGCGCGCGACGAGGACGCGCTTTTTCTCATCCAAGATATATTCAACAAGGTTGAACCGAAAGGGGTCGCCCTTCGCATATTCTTCCCATACGCGCGCGGAACCACCCGAGACCCTGGAGAGCGAGACCTCGTTATTAAACGTTACCGACTCAAGAACTATGGCTCCCTGCGGACGCAGGGATTTCTTCATTTTCCGAAGAGCCTTCATTAATCCCCCTTTCTCCAGCATATCAAAAAATGGAAATATGCTGGTTACGCAGAGAATCGCGTCAAATTTCTCCGGCACATCCATAGATAAAAAATCCCCGGTGCGGTGCGATACGCGGGAAAGACCGAGTTTGTGCGCCCACTTCTTTCCGAAACGAACGCGCGAGGGAGATATTTCAATTCCGACCGCGCTCTTCGCAAGCCCCGCGAGAAGAAGAGCGTGCAGGATGCGGCCGCTTCCGGAACCGACTTCAAGAACGGAGCCCGTACCATTCCGGAAGTGCTTTCGAAGAAACGGCAGTTCAGTCTGCTTGGTACGCGCGGTAAGCACGTCTTCATAGCGTTTCCTGTCGCGAGCCGTCTTATAGTTCGAATCGGCCTCGACGCTCCGGTATGTTTCGTACGCGAAATTTCTTTTCATATCAGTTCCAACGGGCGGGGTCCACTTCGTTCGGGTCGTCAATCGCGAGCGGGCGCAATGCTGAAACTATGTCGGGTGCCAGAGGCCCGCGCTCAATCGCATGGCGCGCCTCCCTCAAATGTTCCGCGCTTGCCGTTCCCACCAAAGACACTGCAATCGCCGGCTCGGAGAGCGTAAAACGCAACGCAAGTTCCGGTAGCGTAAGACCTCCCCTATCAGCAATCTCTTTCGCGCGAACGACGGCATTTCGCAACCGTGCCAATGTAGGCGGCAAATTGGGCGCTCTGCCTGCGAAAGCTCCATTAAGATAAACCGAGCGATTGACAACTCCTACTCCATGCTCCCGAGCCGTCGGAAAAACGCGCGCCGCCATCCTCCGGTCGGCAATGCTGAACGCGACTTGCACCGCGTCGGCGCCGCATTCTATAGCCGCGAGCGGTGCCTCCTCACCGCGCGTCGAGACGCCCCAGTAGCGGATTTTTCCTTCTTCCTTGAGCTTTGAAATGACTTCTGTGAGAACGCCTTCGCGCAATTGCTCAGCGGAAGGCCCATGCAAAAGAAGGAGCGGCAGTGTTTCAATCCTCAATTTCTGCAGGCTGCGTTCAACCTGCTCAAAAATCTTCTTCTCCATCTCGGCCGGAGCAATGACATCCCCATCCTCAAGAAATTTCGCGCATTTGGTGCATACCACGACGCGCGAATCTTTTAATATTCCTGACTTTCCTAGCCGCTCTTCCGCGAGTCCGTAATAGTTTGCAGTATCAAAAAAAGTAACGCCAAGTTCCACGGCAGTTCTCAAAAGTTTTATTGCATCATCTTCGCTTGGAAGCTCCGGCGCTCCGAGACCGTAGGCAAATCCTATTTCCGCGGTACCGAGCCCGAGGCGGGACACCGTAAAACCGGTTTTTCCTAGAGTCCTTTCTGCTCGCACGGCTGACATTGCCTCATCATAGAAGAAAACGCGACAATGACAAACGGAAATGGATGCCGTACAA
>MFLD01000027.1:982-1300 GCA_001781465.1 Candidatus Kaiserbacteria bacterium RIFCSPHIGHO2_02_FULL_49_16 | reverse complement strand
CATGACTTCAAACTCCACGAAACGCCGCTCTTTAGGCAACTTGATTCTCTTGAGCCATCTTCAACCAAAAACACTCTGCCGCTAACGTGGGCCAAGGCAAAAGATTTTTCCGTCTGGGATGACAAAGGCAACAAATGGATAGATATGACGTCCGGCATTTTTGTCGCGAATGCCGGACACGCAAATCCGAAAATCAAACAGGCTATCAAACGCCAGCTTGATAGCGACCTGCTGTTTGCGTACAACTATCCGACAGAAATAAAAAAGAAATTCATAGAAAAACTTCTCTCACTTTCACCAAAGCATTTCAACGCGACA
>MFLD01000027.1:0-939 GCA_001781465.1 Candidatus Kaiserbacteria bacterium RIFCSPHIGHO2_02_FULL_49_16 | reverse complement strand
AGCTTATCAAGCTCTACGGCCGTAAAACAGGAAAGAAATATATCGTGAGCTTCACGGGCAATTACCATGGCCGAGGTTTGAGCAATGATTTTATTTCCGGAGGGCCGGAGAACGCGTCATGGTCGCGCGCAAATGACCATGGCGTCGTATTTTTAGATTTCCCATACGATAAAAAAACGAAATTTGATGCCAAAAAGCTCCCGCGCGGCAAAAACATCGCGGGATTCGTCATCGAGACGTTCCAAGGCTGGGGTTGCTGGATGTACCCGAAGCAATTCATCCGCGACCTGTGCGCCTTCGCGAAGAAGAACAAGGTGCTCATATGCTTTGACGAGATGCAGGCGGGCTTTTATCGCATGGGACCACTGTATGGCTACATGACATACGGCGATTTCAAACCCGACATTCTCGGGCTTGGCAAAGGCATCTCATCCTCGCTCCCATTATCGGCCGTGCTCTCGCGTAAAGAATTGTTTGATATTGATACGAATGCCGACCTTCACGGCACTCACTCGGGCAATGCGGTGTGCGTTGCGGCAGGACTCGCGAATTTGGAATTCTTGAGCTCGCGGGAAGAAATCTCCCGGCGCAAAAAGACTTCGGCAATTTTCGAAAAGGAATTGCGAGCGCTAGGAAAATCCTCGCTCATCCGGCAAGTCAACGTGAGCGGGCTTATCGCCGGCATTATCTTTGAGAACAAAGAAGATTCAATGGCTATCGTGCGTGAGTGTGTCAAACGCGGCGTACTCATCATGCTCATCCCACGCAATTCCATCAAACTTGCGCCACCGATGACTATTACGCCGCCTGCACTAAGAGAAGCGCTGGAAGTTCTGCGCGAAGCGATAGCGCGGCGCGAAAAGAGAACTTAAGAGAAATTCTTTTTCAGATAGTCGTATATCTCCCACGAGCCGTTTGCGAGCGTATATTCCGCGAACG
>MFLD01000026.1:839-26047 GCA_001781465.1 Candidatus Kaiserbacteria bacterium RIFCSPHIGHO2_02_FULL_49_16 | reverse complement strand
AGCCCCATAAGTGGAATTTCTACTGTTCCACTCTTTTGGTTATTGAATGCTTGAATTGAGCGTCTTTTACCTTTTTCTGTGGTAAGAAGATTTTTTTGTCGTAAATAAGCTATATGTTGATGAATCGTCGGAACGGATACGCTAAAATTTTCAGCAATCTCTGCTAAAGAAGGGGCGTAGCCCTTCTTCTTACGGAACTCGGCAATAAATTGAAGAATTTCCGCTTGGCGCTTCGATGGTTTTCCTATACCCGCATTTGACTTTTTATACATACCTAAAGTATAATACCTTATATTAACCATAACAAGAGGAGTTATCCCCAACATGTTTACCAACGCCTATAACAAAGCAACTAAATTCACAAAGCCAGTCATAATCTCTACCCGCACCTTTGACGGGGAGGTGCAGTGCGGATGTGGTGTTTTTGTATTATTAAATAATGAGGGATGGGTACTTACAGTAGCCCACATTCTTAACTCATTTTTAGCTTCTCAACAAAATAAAACTGAAATTGATAAATATAATCAGACAGTAGAAAGTATCAAAAACGACCAGTCGCTTAATGAGAAACAAAAGCGGAAAAAGATCAATCATGTAATTCCCAACAAAAAATGGATTACTAACCATTCGTTTTGGTGGGGTGCAAATGAGATCAAAATAGACCAGTTTAAATTTTTCTACGAAGGCGATATCGCTATAGGTCAAATTAGAGATTTTAAGCCAGCGGATGGATTTGAATATCCAAAATTTAAAAATCCAAAAAATATAAAAATTGGTACATCTTTATGTAAACTCGGGTACCCATTTTATGGAATCAAAGCCACTTTCGATGAATCAAAAAATAGTTTTGTTTTAGCAGATGGAACACTGCCTCTTCCATTTTTCCCACTTGAGGGTATGTACACCCGGAATATCCATATCAAGAGCGCAACGAATAAGACTAATTTTGAAATAAAATTTTTGGAGACCTCATCGCCGGGATTGAAAGGGCAAAGTGGTGGGCCAACTTTTGACAAAGACGGTGTAGTCTATGCCATTCAAAGTAGAACACAACATTTTCCTCTCGATTTTAATCCAAGCATAGAGCGAAATGGAAAAAAGATAGAGGAGAATCAATTTCTCAATGTCGGGTGGGGTGTTCATCCGGAGCTGATTGCTGGCTTTCTCAATGAGTATAAAGTAAAATTTGATGTAGTCGATTAGTGTCGTCGCCAAAAATTCCGCCTGTCTCCGCGAGAATTCGGTAGATTACTTGATTGAATAATCAATTACATTTTCCCCTTTATCCGACTTCGATTTGGGGGTCTCAAACCATTCTGGGTGAACCTTATAAATCCGTCTTAATTCCTGTATACTTTTATCAAGATCCTCGAATTTGAGCCACTTTCTTGGTTCAAAGTTGCGGAGATCGTGCCCGCCGATTGAAACTTCCAGTTCGGATAAGTGGATGAGGAGGCGGTTTACTACGCCCGCGCAAGGGCGAGCGCCGAAACTTCCGCGCCCGCTTTCCGAAGCGGGCTTGCGGCTTCCGCCAGTGTCGCGCCAGTGGTGGTGACATCGTCTATAAGAAAAACGTGTGTGTCGCGCACCGCTTCCGCATTTGGAACGGAAAACGCGTTTTTCATGTTTTTTAATCTTTCCTCGCGCGAAAGTTTTGTTTGTTGTTTTGTCTCTCTTATTCGCGCAAGAGATTTCGGAGCAAGACTCGCCAGCGTTCCGTCCAGGAATTCTTTCGGCAATTTCTCGAGCACAGCTTCCACTTGATTAAACCCCCGCTCTCGTTCGCGCGCCTTGTAAAGCGGGATTGGTACGAGAAGAACCGGGCGCACCGAGAAACTTCTTGCTTGCGCGATTTCTTCGCGCAGATAATCTGCAAGCGCTTCGGCCAGAAGTTCGGCGGAGCGCGATGAGCCATCGTATTTGAGCGCGCGTATGCAATCTTCAACAGCCGGAGTTCTATAATCCAGAATTGTAGTGATTCGTACTCCGCAAGCATCGTGTGTATGAGGCGATACCGCTAAGTCTTCAATAGTCCAGTTCTCGGCGCGGACAGTCCGGTCTCTGCGCGGAAGAATAATATCGAGTACGGAAACGATGACGCCGCGAAACTTCCGCCAGTTCATTAACATACTATACCCCATTAGATAAGGGCTTGAACACACTATGCGCGATGTCGGTAATTCTCTCTGTGGATTGCCATGCTCGCAAAGACGAGCCGATGGGGCATGCATCGGCGTCTGTAGACGAAATACGGCCGCTTTCGCGTGTGACCCTATTTTATCTAACGGAGCAGATGGCAAAGTGCTATAATCGAGGGCATGACACTTTCCGATAAACACTGCGTCCCGTGCGAGGGCGGGACGAAGCCGCTCTCCGCTTCGCAGGCAAAGGAATTATTAAAACAAGTTGAGGGCTGGGCGCCAGGGGAAGACGGAAGGTGGATAGTAAAGCAATTTAAATTCAGTGATTTTGTAGAAGCGATGAATTTCGCCAACAAAATAACTCCAATTGCCGAGAGGGAAGGACATCATCCCGATGTGCACATATCGTGGGGCAAAGTGGTCGTGGAGCTTTCGACGCACGCAATCAAAGGGCTTTCCGAAAACGACTTCATCCTCGCCGCGAAGATTGACGCGTTGCATTAGCCAGCTTTCCTCATCAATTTCCGGGTTATCCACTTTCACTGGAAATTCATGGGATACTGGTGTATAATGCGGTTTCTAACATCACTGCCCCTGTAGCGATACAAGGGCAGTTTTGGTTGTATACTTGCCCGATGGCGGAGAAAGTAACCATCTTTATTGATGGCGGGAACTTGTACAAGCGATTAAAGGAACGCGGCGTTTTACCTGGAAAGAGGTTTAATTACGCGAAGCTCATAGATTTTCTGCTTCGCGGCCGTTCTTTGTCATCAAAGCGATACTATGTTGGAGCAGTTCGCAACTATGACCAGACTGCACGAAGTCAAGAGATGGTCGAGGCCCAACAGAAATTCCTTAGTGCGCTTGAGCTTCAAGGATTTCTTATCGAGCGAGGAAGGATTGTTTATGACCACAAAATCAGAGAAAAAGGCGTGGACGTTAAAATTGCCATTGACTTGGTTATAGGATCGGTTGAAAATGAATATGACACGGCTGTAGTAGTCAGCTCTGACACAGATTTAATTCCAGCAATAAAATATGTCATAAGCAGGGGAAAGAAAGTCGAATACGCGGGTTTTGCGGAGCGGCCATCGCTTGGTTTGGCGCGCGAGAGTTCTTTAAGTGTTCTTTTGTTACCGGATGATGTAAGCAGGATGGCAAATTAATATCTCGCAACACGGAAGCAAGAATTCTATACAAACTGACATGAAAATCACATACGACAAATCAGTTGACGCGCTGAATCTGACCATAAAGCGCGGCATAGTTGCGCGGACCATTGAGGTTGCGCCGGATGTATTTTTGGACGTGAACGCCAAAGGGGACCCCTTGTACCTCGAATTCATCGGCGCGAGCGAGAGAATCGGGAGAAAAAATATCGGCAAAATAACGCTCGGCGCAAGGTCGTTTCGCGTGCCGGTTACGGCGTAGTTTGAACTGGATGTGCAGGAAATGAAGGCAGTCAGACTGCCTTCATTTAATGCGCATTATCCACCGCATGGCATTGACAGGAAGAGGGGGGGGCTATCCTGCGTGCATTAGCGATTAATCATAACTGTAATCCTATGCGACAGAAAACCGAACTAATATCTCCAAAATCGGGCAAAAAAGAAGTAGCATCGAGAAAAGATAGCGCTAGGGACAGGAAATCTGACATCCCGCCTACAGGAGTTGCAGACGGTAAGGTTGCGGCTATAGATCAAACTGCAGGGCAAACTGCTATGGCTGGAAAGTTTGGGCGAGATGCGGCCCTTAAAAATGCCAGAAAAGCGGAAATACTTAAAGCGCATATTCCCATAACAGACGCAAATTTTAGTAAGATAGTTAAGCTGTCTCGCACACACGGGAATCCAGAGATTCTAGAGTTTGAAACGATTGATAGTCATATTGACATACATCTGAAGGAACCAGCGAGTTGGGGTGTCGTGAAAGTCTCGGGGGAAAATGTCATTTTCATGTCGTCGAAGAAATTGAAGGATGGGCAGAAGGAATGGGAGGCAAGACAGCAGGCAAAACAAATGACATCAGCAGAAAAAGCGGAACTTCTGAAACAATTTCCCATTCAAGAACTGTTTATCGCCTTTGAAGCCGCCGATAAAATTGTCGGTGAGCAGTCGAACGTGGACACCGCGAATAGGGTCGTTAAGGAGATTTAATGGCCTAAAGTTCTAAATGTTTCTTCCTCACGTGCCTCGCGCGCAAGCGCTTTCGCGTTTTTTTTCATGCTACAATTATTGGCGCAGTCAGTAGGAAATAGTAAGTAGTTATGGCATCTCTAGCAGGCATTTTCGGAATCGGTTCCCGAGGAGAGACCTTGCGAAGCCAAGGACTCACCTCGAGAACTACTAACTACTAACTACAGACTACTAACTATTTTCTTATGTCTTTCTCCCTCGCCAATATCTCAAAGTTCTTCAGCTCTGCTGTGGGCAGTAAATCCGAAGCGAGCATTATCGGCATAGATATTGGCGCATCGTCCGCGAAAGTTGTGCAGTTACGGGCTTCGCGTGGAAGAGCAGTTCTTGAAACATATGGGGAAATTTCCCTAGGGCCTTATGGAGGAGTTGCCATCGGCAAGGCCGTGAAATTGACGGCGGAGAAAATTTCGGAGGCGCTTCTTGATCTTATGCGAGAAGCGAACGTGACGTCTCGCAGTGGCGGGCTCTCAATCCCGTTTTCCGCTAGCTTGGTGTCAGTGCTTGAAATGCCGAAAGTAGACAAAGATTCTCTAAAAAGGATGGTTCCTATAGAGGCGCGTAAATACATTCCGCTCCCAGCTTCAGAAGTCACCCTTGACTGGTTTGCCATACCGAGCGGAGAACACGGAGAGAGCGCGTTCGACCAGGTTGAAGAGCCCAAAGTATCACACGCGAAAATGCAAGAAATTCTTCTCGTCGCGATACATAATGAGATATTAAGAGACTATCAAAAGGTAGCGGAATCAAGCGCCATCGAGGTGAATTTCTACGAGATAGAAATTTTCAGCGCCACGCGCTCTTCGATGGGGCACGGGACGGCTCCTGTATTGGTGGTTGATCTGGGCGCGGCGACTACAAAGATGTATATAGTAGAACGCGGTGTCGTTCGCCTCACGCATTTGCTCACAATGGGCGGACAACACATGACAGATACTCTTGCTCGCTCTCTCACGTGGGAATTTGAGAAAGCAGAGCGCGTCAAAAGAGAGATTGGACTTATAGCATCCAGTGCGTACAGCATTGACGAGAACGACAAAATAAAAACCGCATTGTTATCAACACTATCTCGTGTGTTTTCCGAGATAGACAGAGTATTATTGAGCTACGGGCAACGATACAACAAAAATGTATCGCATGTTCTCTTGACTGGCGGCGGGGCATCGCTTCCAGGTATCTCGGAATACGCCAAGCAAACACTGCATGCGGATGTGGAAATTGCCAATCCATTTTCCCATACGGAGGTGCCCGCTTTTCTTAAAGATGTCCTGAAACAGATAGGTCCTGGATTTGCCGTTTCTGTGGGTCTTGCGTTGCGCGACTTGAAGCAAGAATAACAACAATCTCTAACACATATGGAAACTGGCATAAAGAATTCTTTCATACCGCATGATGTTTCAAGGCCGTCATCTGAGGCGCGCGCGCGAGAAGGGTCTGTCTTAGATCTTGCGGTACTCATATCAATAGTTCTTCTTGTCGCGTCCGGTGTTCTCGGGGTCGGAGTATTTTTGTATCAACAATACCTAAGCAATAACAGCGCGAGCAAGATTAATCAGCTTAAGGATGCTAAGAAGCAATTTAGCCCTGATTTGATACAGATGGCTACTCGCTTGGATGACAGAATGCGGATGGCGGATGCGATTTTGGAAAATCATATTGCGCCCTCCATTTTCTTCCACATGCTGGAGAAAAACACATTGGACACGGTATCTTTTCGCTCCCTTGAAATCCAAACTGGAGGCGAAAAAGAGATGATTGTGAAAATGAACGGTATCGCGGAGAGCGTGAACTCCGTCGCGCTGCAGGCCGATCTTTTCAGCAAAGGCGGCATTATAACTAGCCCCATTTTCTCCAATATTAATCGTCAGTCAGGTGGCGTTCTATTCAATTTTTCCGGTATCGTTAATACGAACGCAATGCGTTACGCTCAATCAGTTGCGGAAGGAAATCCTACCTCTACGCTCTTTCCACCCGATCCCTCCTTGCCTTCCTTGATTGTACCCGTCAAGCAACAGTAATATGGTAAAAACTATTATTTCTATAGCGAGTCTTGTGATAGCTGGAGCGGTGTTTTTCATGTACACGGAACCAACATACGGAAAGACACAGGCGCTTCAGAAAGAAATAGATCAGCGCAATCTGGCCCTGGATAAAGCAACAGAACTTAAAAAGCGCCAGGAAACCCTGCTTGCGCAGTACAATGCTTTTAACCCCGACGCTATCGATAGACTGCACAAACTTTTGCCAGATCACGTCGATAATGTCCGGCTTATTCTCGACCTCGATCGCCTAGCGAGTAGGTTTGGAATGGCCGTGCAAAACGTCGTTATTAGCCGGTCTCTAAGCGAGACCTCCGAAAAGACAGTTATCGGTTCAATCGCATCTGGCAAACAAGGATATGATTCGCTAACGCTGAAATTCTCTACGCATGGCACGTACTCTAATTTCATGAAGTTTATGGAGAGCCTTGAGTCAAGCCTGCGTATTGTTGATCTTGCATCTCTTTATCTTTTGCCTGACGCGCAAAGCAATAGTAGTACGGCAAGGCCTTCAAGCGTGATTGGAGGAGGATCGAAGACGGCAAGCGGGCAAATACAAACGCAAGAAACTCCCTACAGGTACGACATTACTCTCAGAACATACTGGCTAAAATAATATCAAATGTATGACGGACTTTCTTTCAAACAATAAACTCATAATAGCCTTTGCGGCTGTCGTCATAGCGGGCGCCATATGGTACGGATTTTCCTACGCCGGATCTTCTAGAGAGGCGGTGCTAGGGACTGAAAAAGTAGTTGCCGCTTTAAATGATGAAGACCAGGATATAGTGAAAAACCTTCTGATACTGCGATCGGTTGACTTGAACGGCACTATACTTTCCTCAAAAGCTTTTCTCGGTTTGCAAGATTTCGGTACAGAAATCACGCAAGAACCAGTTGGAAGACCCGACCCGTTTGCCCCGCTATCGGCTTCGGTACAAGTGCCCGCGACCCCTGCTTCCCAGACCGGTTCCGGCGGTGCGCGTACGGTGACAAATCCATTAGATTGAAGTCGCCAGTGGTTTTTGTCCGGGAAATAATGAAGGTATGAAATATATTTTCTTGACCATGTTAAATGCGGCTGTGTCGCCCCTCCTACAGCGGGATTTAACGGGGGTATATGCTAGGAGCATATCGTATCTTCGCTCAGGCATAATGAAAGTAAACTTTCGCGATAGCCCTCGCTAGCCACGATAAGATTTTCTAAACTCATTACATTCGTTAACAAAATCTAATACATGATAGACATTTCAGGGTCAGTCGGAACATCAATCGCGACGGCTTCAGTGCAGGGTCCAGTGCCAGTGCGAACTCTTGGAGACAAGAAAGTTGCTTACGATGTATTGCGTCAGATACCGGAAGAATCCGCTGAACACTACAAACTAGTGCCGCTCGCCGTGGCCGACGGGGTTTTAGAAGTTGGAATGCTTGATCCGGATAATTTGGATGGAATAGACGCGCTGAACTTCATCGCGCGTAATACCGGCATACCGTTTAAAGTTTTCCAAATATCTGAAGAAGATTTCGGGCGCGTAATGAATATGTATCGCGGTTTGGGAGGCGAAGTAGACAGGGCAATTTCCGACCTTGAGAGCGAACAAAAGGCTCGGTCTTCCCAAAATCAAAACGAAATGACCTCTCTAGACTTGGAAGACCCCGCAATAAAAGGCCAGTACGACACCACTGGCGTTCTCAATATTCAAGAAGACGCGCCGACGATAAAAATAGTCTCCACGATTCTACGTTATGCGATAGATGGCAAAGCATCCGATATACACATAGAACCCATACCGACGGGAGTACGCGTGCGATATCGCGTTGATGGCGAATTGCACACGAGCGTCATATTGCCTCCCGCCGCCCAGCGCGCGCTTGTGGCGCGCGTTAAAGTTCTTGCCTCTATCCGTTTGGACGAACAACGCAAGCCGCAAGATGGCCGTTTCTCAGCTTCAATCGACGGAAGACAAATCGACTTCCGCGTATCAACGTTTCCTTCTTATTACGGAGAAAAGGTCGTGCTGCGTATTTTGGATCGCGACCAAGGGTTTATTCCTCTCGATAAAATCGGGCTCACGGAAAGAAATCTTGAGATGATACGCGGAGCAATCAAGAGACCGCATGGACTTGTTCTCATCTCGGGTCCCACCGGTTCTGGAAAATCAACCACCCTGTATTCTATGTTGGGAGAAATAGACAGAGAGCATAAAAATGTTCTCTCTCTTGAAGACCCTATTGAATATTTCGTAGAAGGGGTAACCCAGTCGCAGGTGCGTCCAGAGATTGGGTATACATTCGCAAACGGTTTGAGAACTACTCTCCGCCAAGACCCGGATGTCATCATGGTCGGCGAAATTCGCGATTCCGAAACCGCAAAACTTGCGTTTCAGGCCGCTTTAACAGGACACTTAGTACTCTCTACAATTCACACTAACAACGCTGTCGGCACAATTCCACGTTTAATTGATATGGGAGTCGAGCCGTACCTCATTCCTCCTGTTCTTGTCGTCTCAATGGCTCAGCGCCTTGTTCGCACTCTCTGTACTGACGGCGGCAAGGAGTTTGAAATCTCTCCAAGCGAAAGAAAAAGCATCGAAGCGCAAATGTCCTCTCTCCCGCCAAAGTATCGATTCAAGATACCGAAAGTGGTGTATGAAGCTACGCGAACGCCGACATGCCCTACGGGCATGCGCGGTAGAATGGCGGTGTTTGAAGTTCTTGAAATGTCTAGCGACATAGAACGGATCGTTCTTGAGAACCCGGTAGATTCGCGATTGTGGGCCTCGGCGCGCTCCCAAGGAATGCTCACCATGCGCGAGGACGCTATGATTAAAGCATTTAATAAAGACATCCCTTACTCCGAGGTGAATAACCTAAGTTCTCTGCTTCTCTCTGGGGATGAGGATGCGGTGGCCCCATTGAAGCCGGAGTCGGAAAAAGACATGGTTGCGTAGTCGAGAAAATATTCTTATCAGCATAATTGCAAAAAAGTACGCTATAATATCCACATGGCAATTGACTACAGCTCGCAGCTTAAAAAATATATCAACGTATTGGTTCACGAAGGAGCGTCGGACGCGCATTTTTCCGTTGATGTTCATCCGACTATTCGCGTATCAGGTTCTCTTTCACCAATGTTAAAGGAGCCGTTATTGACAAAAGAAGACACGCTTGGATTTTTGGCAGAACTTTTAAATACGGAGCGCCAAAAAAGATTCTTCGCGGATCAAGAAATAGACTTCGCTTACGAGACCGCGGATGGCACGCGATTCCGCGGCAATGCGTTTTACCAGCGTGGCTCTGTCAGTATCGCGCTCCGTCTTATTCCCAAAAAGATAAGCACCATAGCCGAATTGCATCTGCCTGAAATTCTTACTACCTTTGCCCGCAAATCTCAGGGATTTTTCATTGTCGTCGGTCCGGTAGGGCAGGGTAAGACTACTACTCTCGCCGCGATGATTGAGCTCATAAATACCGAGAGAATGGAGCACATAGTAACGATTGAAGACCCGATAGAATATATTTACGAACCGAAACTCTCGCTCATAGAGCAAAGGGAAGTGCGAATAGACACGAAGGATTTTCCTACCGCTCTTACGTCCGCGTTCCGCCAGGATATTGACGTTCTTCTTGTGGGCGAAATGCGGGGCCCTGAAACAATGGCGGCCGCCGTTACAGCGGCTGAAACCGGACACCTGGTGTTTTCCACGCTTCACACGAATAATGCCGCGCAAACAATAGACCGCATTATTGATACATTTCCCGCTTCACAGCAGGACCAAATACGGCTTCAGCTTGCTTCTTCAATGGCCGGGATTTTTTCTCAGCGTCTTATCCCGCGCATTTCTGGCGGGCTAGTGCCGGCGTATGAACTTCTCATAAACAACAAAGCGGTATCTAATCTTATCCGCGAGAAGCGCACGCACGAACTGAACACGGTGATAGAAACTAGTTCTGAAGAAGGCATGATAGATATGAACCGGTCGCTTGCCGAATTGGTGGCGCGAGGCGAAATTACGGTTGAAAGCGCGTACCAGAATTCACTGAATCCGAATATGTTGCAGAAACTCTTATGAGCGAAGCGAGTTAGAGTTTCGCAATCCAGCCCCAATTTTGATACTTCGGAAAACTATGCAAGATACTCTTATTAAATCACAAGGTAAAATTACGGCAGGATATTCTGGAGTTCAAAATTGGTGCTGGGCTGCAAAATTGTTATGAGAAAAAGTTTACAGTTTACAGTTTACAGTCTACAGAGAGCGGAATACTGCCGAGTTTTTTCTGTCAACTGTCAACTGTCAACTGTCAACTGAACTATGTCCGTCTTCTCCTACACAGCAGTGGACGCCGAAGGAAACGAGCGAGCCGGTACGATTGACGCTGTAAATCTGGACGTTGCTATCGTTGCCATTCAGCGGCGCGGTTTGGTCATATTCAATATTGAGGCGGCAGATAAAGCCGCTACGAAGCTCGGCGGTCGCCTTGAATATTTTGATCGCATAACAAACAGCGATATTGTCATTCTTTCCCGTCAAATTACGACTCTTTTCGAAGCACAGGTCTCTGCTCTTCGGGCATTCCAGCTTTTAGCATCGGAAGCGCGTACGCCGAAACTTGGAGTAAAATTAAGCGCGATAGCAAGCGACATACAAAGCGGCAGTACGATATCTTCAGCACTCGCGCATCACGGGGATGTATTCACTCCGTTTTATGTGAACATGGTTCGTGCCGGCGAAGAAGCGGGAAAGCTGGATGAAACATTTTCTTTTCTTGCCGATTATCTAGACAGGAATTACGAAATTACCCTAAAAGCGCGCAACTCCCTCATCTATCCCGCGTTCGTAATGTCGACATTTATTATTGTGATGATACTAATGATGACTCTGGTTGTTCCGAATCTGGCAGGCATGCTTTCCGAAGTTGGGCAAGATATTCCCGTATACACGAAGGTTGTTATAACAATGAGCACATTTGTCTCACACTACATACTTCTAATAATCATCCTCATCATTTTCTTAGGCATATTTCTGGTTCGTTATTCGCGCACTGAAGCGGGGCGCATGGCTCTGGCAAAGGCCCGTATGCGCGTGCCATATATCGGAGATGTTTACCGAAAGCTGTTCCTTTCCCGTCTTGCCGACAACCTTTCCACAATGTTGCGAAGCGGGATTCAGATTTTGCGAGGAATTGAGATTACTGGCACCGTAGTCGGCGATCCCGTTTACGAGGAAGTTCTAAAACAAGTCTCTTCTGACGTTAAAGGCGGAATGCCGGTGTCGGAGGCGTTCAGGCGTCATCCGGAAATGCCGAGTATTGTCGTAGCCATGATAAAGATAGGCGAAGAGACTGGGAATATGGGCACCATTCTTGATACGATGGCCAAGTTTTACAGGCGAGAAGTGAACAACTCCATAGATACGCTTGTCGGATTAATTGAGCCGTTTATGATAGTCTCTCTTGCGGTCGGGGTAGGCGTCCTTCTTTCCGCGGTTCTGATTCCGATTTACAATCTCGCCTCTGGGTTCTAAAGAACGGCCAGTAGCCAGTAGCCAGTAGCCAGTAGCCAGTAGCTGGTAGCAAGCAAATACAAAAGCATTTTGTATTTGCATTTCTTCCAAATTAAGCGAAAAGATATGAGCTTTTTCGACGGTGCGGGTTCATCTTCCCGTCTACAGGTGCCTATCATAAACCGATAGGCCGTCGAAAAAGCTCATATCTTTGAGCGCCTCGTTATCCCCACCCCAAGGTTGATAATCTGGAAATGGGTATACAATGAGGGGCGAGTCAATAGACATGTTGATTGATTAATAGCTTTAGACATTAATAACAATCTAGAATAATAATCCAGCTGGGTATGATTAAAAAGACTTTTAGACGCGGTTTTACTGGCGACGTAGGGCGAGCAGAAAGCAAAAGCTGTGCTTTTGCTTTTTCGAGCCGAGGAGTCAGCAAAGGATTTACTCTGATAGAGCTTCTGGTCGTTATTGCGATTATCGGTATTCTTTCGGCGGTTGTTTTGGCATCTCTCAATACTGCCCGCGTGAAGGGACGGGTGGCTTCAGCGCAAAGTACCATGAAAGGAATACAGACCGCGGCGGCTATGTGCGTCGGGGACTCAGTTGCTGTTTCTACTCCCACGGCGACAAATAACGGAGGGGGCGCGGTTCTTTGTTCCAGCAGTCCGACTACTTATGCCGCGTTGCCTGCCGGCTGGATATATTGCGACGCAACCGTCGCTGTGGGGGCGGGAGATTCGGTAGGAGCGACGAAGTTCTGCAATAACAGCGCTTTAAACGCGGCGTTTAATCAGGTAGCAGGGGTATCTTTTAGGATTTCCGCTTATTCGTCCGCGGACCTAAAATTAGTACAGTGTAGCGAATCTACGTGTACAACAGCGACTGCCCTCTAAAGTAAGAAAGCGAATAAGGAGATTCGTCAACGGCCTCGCGCGAAAGCGCGGGGCTTTGTTATCCCCAAGTTTGCCGTCGATTGATTCATCATCTGTATAAACGGGTATATACTTCCCTTGAAGTCCTAGAAATATAGATTAACAGCTAATAAACAACTTTTTCTTATGAAAACATCGTTAAAACGAGGGTTTACCCTAATCGAATTATTGGTGGTCATCGCCATTATAGGAGTTTTGTCGTCAGTCGTGTTAGCAAGTCTTAGCACGGCCCGCATTAAAGGAAGGACCGCGGCTGCCCAGAGTAACATGAAGGCGGTACAGACGGCGGCGTCGATGTGTTTGAATGAGGCTGTGGCAATTAATACCACTGTTACAACGCCGGGTACGACCCTTGTGTGTGCTGGAAGCGCTACGGCTTATCCTGTTTTACCTGCTGGTTGGACTTACGGCACGATTACGCAAACAACCGGTTCAGTATTCAGCATACCCGCGACGGGAGATGGGAAAACCGTTACTTGTTCAGAGGCTTCATGCGTTACGATATAGAACATAGCCCAGTTTGTTGAATTGATATGGCTATAAAGAATAAAATCCGCGGATTTGCCCCGTCAGTGCAGTTTGCCTTAGGCGGGCAGTATATGTTGTTAAATTATTTGAGAACGTTTTATAACGAATGCAGGGAAAGTTTTCATCTCTCGCCGCGGCGCAGCGGCGCCGCAAAAGCAAACTCTACTGCGGGATTTACTCTCATAGAACTTTTGGTCGTTGTTGCGATAATCGGAATGCTTTCGTCAATCGTTCTCGCGTCTCTTAACACCGCAAGGCAAAAGGGGAGGGATGTGCGCCGGATTTCAGATGTGAAACAACTCCAGCTTGCTCTTGAACTCTATTTCGATTCCACCGGCAGTTATCCCGCCGCGACTAGCGCGCTAACAACGGGCGGATATATATCAACAATCCCAAAAGATCTATCTGATAATACCGACTATCCGTATGATCAGCTAGGAAGCGGTACCGGGTATGAAATGTGCGCGAACCTTGAATCAAGCGGCAGTAGCGTTCTTGGAACTGACTCAACTACGGTAACTGCCGGCGGCCTCGTGACTTCAGAAGCAGATACAACCAGTTGTACAGGCGCTGCTAATCGCTACGCGTATAACGTTAGCTCGACTTAGTGCTAAATTCTAAAGATAGAGGAATGGAAAGCACCCTACGCCACTTTTGATACTCCAAAGAGGGAGAAGTGGCGTAGGGTGCGATAACGCATAAACATGCTCGCGATACAATTTGCTTTGTTCGGCCTCATTATCGGCAGTTTCATAAATGTCGCTATTCTACGTTTTGGAGCGCGAGCGCTTGCCGGCAGAAGCGCGTGTATGTCGTGCGGGAAGAAAATAGAATGGTTCGACTTGATTCCTCTTTTCTCATGGCTTGTTCTTCGTGGTCGATGCCGGCAGTGCCGAAGTAGAATTTCCATTCAATATCCGGCTGTTGAACTCTCTACGGGGATTCTTTTCGCGCTTGTAGGAGGCGCGGAGCTTGTTCCTATCGCAAAGATAATCGGACTTCTAATTTCCGCGCTTCTCATAGCCATCGCGGCTTATGACATTAGGCACACAATAATCCCTGACGCATGGGTCTGGAGTTTTAACGCATTGGCTCTGCTTTCTGCCGTTATTATCCCGCCATACTCAATACACGATACCCTATACTCTTTTCTCGCCGGTCCAGCGGTTGCTCTGCCTATATTCGCCCTGTGGCTTGTATCAAATGGAAGGTGGATGGGACTAGGAGACCCAAAGCTCGCCCTCGGTATCGGCTGGCTCTTAGGGTCTCTTTATGGAATGGTTGCCCTGCTCATCGCGTTTGTCACAGGCGCAGTCGTTGGGCTTTTGCTCATTTTCTTTTCATCAGATTTTTGGAACCGTTTTGCGTCACAATTTATCCCACATCGCTTCTGGTACAGAAGGGACAAGGGAATTACAATGAAGAGCGAGATTCCATTTGGGCCATTTCTTATAGTGGCCTGCGTGTTCTTATGGATATCAGCAATGTACGGAATATCAATTACCTTTTTATGACAATAAACTCACATCCTGTAGCCTGTAGCCAGAAGCCTGTGGCCAGACAGGGGTTTTCCCGTCGCATTTTTCCGGCTACGAGCTACCGGCTACGAGCTACCGGCTTTTCATTAATCGAACTAATGGTTGTCGCTGGCATCATTGTCGTCATATCATCTGTTGTTTTATTTAATAACACAAAATACGGCGGGTCGGTTCTTTTGCAAAACCTAGCGTATAGCATAGCGCTTTCAGTGCGCGAGGCTCAGATATATGGAATATCTGTGCGCGGTTCTGGTTCTAGCAATTTCAATGCGGGATATGGAATGCATTTTGCGATTAGCGACAATAATCACTATGAACTTTTTGCCGACAAAGATAATAACGGTCTATTCACTGATGCCTCCGAAAATGTTCCTCCGTCTCCCTATGTAATAGGCCGCGGTTATTACATCTACAAGCTCTGCGCTCCGGCTGGCACAAAGCCTGCTGTCAATTCCTATACATGTACGAATGCTACGCAAATTGATCTCCAATTTAAACGTCCAGAGCCGGACGCCTGTATCAGTATGAGCGGCCAAAGCGCGCTGACAAATAGCCATTGCACTGGGGGTTATGAAAGCGCGCGCATTATTCTCGCGTCACCGCGCGGCGATCTGCTGAGTGTGGTTGTTGATGCTACAGGGCAGATATCGGTGCAATAGCGCGTATCGTGTATGAAGTATCGAGTATCAAGTATGAAATTCAGAAAGAAAAACTACCACAGCTCAGCCCGCTTGCATGGCTTTATACGCGATACGCGATACGCGATACGCGATGAGCGTGGATTCACCCTAGTCGAATTAATTGTTTCCATCGGGCTTTTCTCTATTGTCATGCTGGTTTCTGTCGGAGCACTCCTGGCTCTCACTGGCGCCAATCGCAAAGCGCAGGCGCTCCAATCTGTCATGAATAATCTAAATATCGCGCTGGATGGCATGGTGCGCTCTATCCGCATGGGAAGTTATTATCATTGCGATACAAATACGCCATCGGATATTAGTGTGGCCAAAGATTGCGCGATTGATGGCGATTCCTTGATCGCCTTCAAACCTTTCTGTGATGAAAATTGCGACCAATCAAACAGATGGGTTTATTATTACGATGTATCAGATAAGAGGATATATAAATCAGAGCAAGGAGGGGCAAATCCGGTCGCGCTCACGTCATCAGAGATAACCATGGATAACATGAGATTCTATGTAGCTGGGACAGCTACCGGTAACTCTGGAGATACGGAGCAACCCAAAGTTGTGATTACCTTAACAGGCACCGCGGACGCGACAAACGCGAAAACAAAAACGACATTTAACATTCAAGCTACAGCCGTCCAGCGGCAATTGGACTTATAAGTACGGAGTATCGTGTATGGAGTATGGAGTATAAAATACAAAAAAATACAAATTCGCATTCCCGCCATACGCCATACGCCATACGCCATACGCGTGGCTTCACTCTCGTTGAAACCATGGTGGCGATATCACTTCTCACGATTGCAGTCGTTGCCCCCATGTCTCTTACGACACAGAGTCTTGGAAGCGCTTTCTATGCTCGCGACCAGATAACGGCCTTTCACCTCGCGCAGGAAGCGATAGAATCTGTTCGGCACGTGAGAGACGGCAATGTTCTGAAAATCGCCCTTGGATATTCGTCGGTAGACCTTTTAGGAAGTATTCCTAATGACCAAGATTTTACTGTTGACACGACTAATGATGACCAAATGGATCCATGCGCTGGTGCGTGTCCAGTGATTCGCAAAAGCAGTCAAGGATTGTACGGCTACAATTCAGCATGGACGCCGACGCAATTCACTCGCGCCGTTCGTGCGACTTTCGTACCTGATAGCGGTAATGATGAAATTAAACTGACCGTAACTGTGTCTTGGAAAACTGGAAATTACCAGACTCGTTCCATAGCGATATCTGCGAATCTATATCGCTGGGTAAACGACAGTAGCGCGGCGCAATAGCGTGTATCGTGTATAAAATATCTTGTATCAAGTATGAAACCCAGAAAGAACCCCCAAAACTGTCAAATGCGTGCGCATGAGTCCATACACGATACACGATACACGATACACGATACACGCGGCTTCACCCTCCTTCTCGCCGCGCTCATCTCTTCAGTTGTTCTTTCTCTCGGTATTTCAGTATTTGATATCGCGCGAAAGCAGATAATACTTTCTTCAATTGGGCGAGAGTCGCAGTTTGCTTTTTACGCCGCCGACACCGGCCTAGAATGCGCTCTCTATTGGGACATCCGGTGGAATTATTTTTCTACAACGACTCCAACGGATGTTGTTTCGCCACAGCCACAGTGTGCCACGAAGCCGCTCAATGCATCAGGCCGCCCTTCGCCGCCAGCCCCGAATACATATGCTATGGACTTTCAGTTTGAGCCAAATGGCAAATGCGCGATTGTTAAAGTTGAAAAATGCGCTACCGGCTGCGATGATAGCCCAAATGTTCACACAGTAATCAGTTCCGACGGCTACAATACCGCGTGCGCGTCAATACCCACCAGTCTGCGTGTACTTCAACGGTCTGTGGAATTGAGGTACTAGCAGAACAGATAATAGGTTTCATGTGTCATGTGATAGAAGAAATCGACTACGTCAAATGCGGCTCTATTCGACTGGAACCCATAACCTAAAACCTGTAACCTGTACACTATGATCCAAGGATCAGTCCAAGAGCGATATGAAAAACTAAAAGCGGCAGTCAACTATCATCGCCGGCTTTACCATGTATACGACAAAGAAGAAATTTCACAGGCGGCTCTGGACTCTCTGAAGCATGAGCTTTCCAATTTGGAAAAGAAATATCCCGCGCTGATTGCCCCGGATTCTCCATCACAACGGGTGGCAGGGGAGCCGTTGTCATTTTTCACCAAGGTCCGGCACAAGGTAGTACAGTGGTCTTTCAATGATGCTTTTACTGGAGACGAAATACGAGAATTTGATACGCGCGTTAAGCGGTTTCTAAAACCCTCATTTGGCGATACATCGCCGGAGTACGTTTGCGAATTAAAAATCGACGGCTTAAAAATCGTTCTTGAGTATGAAAAGGGATTGCTAAAAGTCGCCTCTACAAGAGGGGATGGCGAGGTGGGGGAAGATGTGACTAACAACATCCGCACCATTGAATCTGTTCCGCTTTCGCTCTCTCGCCCTATAGACATAATCGTCGAAGGGGAGGTGTGGATGGGTTCCAAGAATCTGGCAGAATTGAATAAAGCGCGAGCAAAAAATGCGGAACCGCTATTTTCTAATCCGCGCAACGCTGCCGCTGGCGGAATCCGCCAGTTGGACCCCGCGATTGCGGCAAAACGAAAACTGGACGTATTCATTTATGATGTAGCAAGGACCTCAGAAGAATTTCCTAGAACGCAGAACGAAGAACTTGAATATTTGCGCGAGCTAGGATTTAAGGTGAACCCTCATCACACTCTCGCGAAAAATATCGAAGAAGTCATTGCGTACTGGGAAAAGTGGCAGCCCCGACGCAAAATGGTCGGAGTTCCGACCTCCGACGCCCCGATCGGAACGTCGGAAGAATATTGGATAGACGGTGCCGTGGTAAAAATAAATGAGAGAAAATACGAAAACGCCCTTGGCTACACTGGAAAAGCTCCCCGTTTCGCAATCGCATTTAAATTCCCGGCAGAGCAGGTAACAACGAAAGTCACAGGCATAGTCCTTCAAGTTGGGCGCACTGGAGTATTGACGCCAGTCGCGCGCTTGGAGTCTGTTTCAGTAGCCGGCTCTGTAGTTTCGCGAGCAACCTTGCACAATGAAGATGAAATTAAACGGCTTGATGTGCGAATCGGAGACACAGTCATTTTACAGAAAGCGGGAGATGTTATTCCCGACATCGTTCGCGTGCTCACGGAAATGCGCACAGGCAAAGAAAAGAAATACAAATTTCCTACTCACGTTCCCGCGTGCGGAGGTGATGGGGCAATAGAAAGGATTCCAGGCCAAGCGGCGTGGCGATGCGTTTCAAAGAATTCCTACTCGCAGTTTAAGAGGAAGTTATATCACTTCGTAGGCAAACATTGTTTTGATATTGATGGTATGGGTCCGAAGATTGTAGACGCACTGCTTGATAACAAATTGATTTCAACATATGGCGATATATTTACTCTAAAGCGAGGAGATTTGTTGGCGCTTCCAAGATTTGCCGAAAAATCAGTTGGTAATTTGCTCTCCTCGATTGAAAAATCAAAAGTAGTTGAATTGCCGAGATTAATTACCGCACTCTCAATTCCGCATGTCGGGGAAGAGACTGCGTATGTTCTTGCAGGACAGTTCAAGACACTGGACGAATTAATTAGTTCGACCAAGGAGAATTTACAAAATGTCGATGGCGTTGGAGACGTTGTAGCGGACTCAATTGTTTCTTGGTTTGCCGATAAGAAAAATAAAAAGATGTTAAGTCATTTGCTCAAGCATGTGAGAATTCGAATAGCTAGCAGGCTACGGGCTACCGGCTACAAGCTGTCCGGCAAGACTTTTGTTTTTACGGGCACTCTCTCAAAGATGTCCCGCGACGAGGCTTCGTCTGTTATTCGCGCGAATGGCGGAGCAGTCAGCGGTTCCGTTTCTGGAAAGACAAGTTTTGTGGTCGTGGGGGATAACCCGGGTTCAAAATATGATGATGCCCGGAAATTTGGAGTTAAAATACTTTCCGAAAAGGATTTTTTAGATTTATTGAGGAACCCTTCATCCAATTGATCTTTTTGATCTTTCAAGATAATGCGCTAGCCATTCTGCGCCAACTTGATGCGGTCGTGCATGGGTAGTGTATATTTAGGATAAACATTCATACATAAAAAATGCGCAGGCTAATAATCGTATCCAATTCATCTTTTATGCTTAAAAGACTTTTCTTCGGCGGTGTTGGATTGGCTCTTCTCGTAACCCCATTACTCGCTTTAGCGCAAACCGCGAGCGATTTGGGAGCGTGTACCGGCAATACGTACGCGATGAGCGAATCCGAGCGGCAAAGTTGCCTAAACTTGTTCCTTGCAAAGCTCGCGCAATTGGTACAGAAAGCCTCTACGCTGGTTCTTACAGGGCAAGGAGTCGAGAATATCGCAACAAGCGCTGTCGCGGTTACAGTGCGTGCGGCGCCCGCGTCCAAACCTTATTGCCACAACTTTCCCGATTTTCGTCTGGATGTAGGGGATAGCGGGGATGAAATTATTGCTCTTAAGAAAGCTTTAAGCCGTGTCTTGGGTGAGGGATACATGCAACCCGCTAATCCAAAACAGAATTATTACGACGAAATCACCGCCGAAAATGTGAAGGAACTCCAATCAAAAAATGGCATTGTAACGACTGGCAACGTCGGCAGTAGAACCAGATCGTTACTGAATCGGTTGGTTGTCTGTCCAAGCACTCCGCGTACCACTCAACCGACTACTCAACCGAAAGCCGAACCAACAACTCAACAAGCAAGCAGTACAACCATAAATGTGAATACAGACAAAGCGAATACAACCGCTAATCCTACGCCCGCTGGCGGTGCAAAAGCCGCAACGACATCTACCATCACAGGCACTGTTGTTTCAGGAAGCGTTGGTACGGTGAATGTCACATATGCGAATCTTCCCGCTAGTTCGGCGAATTACTATATTCAACTCATTGACCAAGAAACTCTAAATCCTGTGCAGAACGCGGCTCTGCAGAATGTTAAGCCTCCTGGCGGCAATGCGGCAATGAGTTCAATCCCCACTGGCACTTACATTCTCAGAGTGAGACGAATAGACAGTATTTTATCGCAACCTGTCATCGCGGAAAGCCCTGAATTTACGCTTGATATATCAGCTGCAGCAGGTTCGGTGCCAAGAATTTCTTCGTTCATTCCTAACACGGTCACATCAGGCGTAAGCACGAAGATGATAATTCGCGGTTCTGGTTTCAGGAAAGACGTGAAGTTTGTCTTTTCTGGCGCGTCGAACGGATCGTTACCAACGAACTACGTGTCATCACAGCGGATAGACGTTGGCCCTTATTCATGGAGTGGGGCGATAGGAACCCACAGTTTCTACATTGAAAATATTGGCGGTCAAAAAAGCGATAGCAAAACTTTCACCATTAATCCGCCGGTTTCTGCCTCTGACGCCGCGGGTTCCGCCATTACAATCTCCTCATTCAACCCCACGGCGGCAACAGCCGGGGTATCATCGAATATTGTCATAAATGGTTTCAACTTCCCGCGAAACGCGGAACTTGTCTCCACCAATGTCATGGGTGTGACTAGCAAAGTGCCGGCGCGATATATTTCCTCACAAGAATTAAGAGTCGAACCGTACACATGGCACATAGGATTGGTGGGCGACTACACATTTCGTGTCAGGGATAAAGATACGCTTGCAATGAGTGAACCAAGCGCGACGTTTAGGGTTATCGCGCCCGCGTCTAACTTCCCATTTATTACATCAATCTCTCCATCAATTCTTTCTGCGGGGCAAACAAACTTCACAATTAACGGTTATAATTTCCAAAATGGAGCTACCGTTAGTTATGGAAACTCTATAGGTAACTCTAGCTCTACTTTCGTCGCAACCATCGTTTCATCAAGCCGGATTGATGTCATTGCGAAAGGTTTAGCCAGCAGTAGCTCCTACATGGTCTATGTTAAAAACCCCGGCGGGCAAAAATCGGCAGGTTGCGAGACCTACGCTTTCTGCGCCTCAACTTTCTCGGTTGTTCCACCTATATCCGGCACAATCAGTCAGGATGCCGCCTCATCGATATCTGGCAATCCTTCCTCGCTATCCTGGACATCGGCAGGAGCTACCTCATGCTCCGTTCAATACAGGTGGAAATCCAGGGCAGATTCTAGTTATGGATCATGGTTTGAAACCGGATTTACGGGCCTAAATAGCCCCAATACTTCATTCTTACTGAATACACCCGGGTTATACCAAATCAGGATTTCCTGCAATGGTTATGGAGGCGCGACATACACGACACCTGACACGCAAGTTATAACGCATACCGTTACTCCTCCCGCGGCGACCTCCGCCAATACGGCCGCTCCAGTCGTCAATTCTCTAACCGCCGCGAGCGCATATAGATAACCTGGTCTTGCCACAATTACAATCCTCGCACGCTACCCTTTTTTCTTGTACTATTTAAGCGTGATTTCAAAAGCAGTTATTCAAAATTTGGCTAAGCTCGCGCGGCTGGAAGTATCCGGCAAGGAATTGGCAACACTCGAAAAGGAAATCCCGGATATTCTAAAGTTTGTTGAGACAATTCAAAGTGTGTCGGAAAAACCCACGGCACTCTCAACGACGCTCATTAATGTCATGCGCGCGGACGATCCGCCAGCCGGCGGACCGCACGAAGGGGGAATATACACAGAGGCGCTTCTAAAAGCGGCACCGACTCGAGTTGGAGATAGCATCGCGGTGAAGCAGGTAATTAAAAGGAGTTGGTAGTAAATAGTAAGTAGTGAATACGAAAAATCAAAAATGCCTGACTTGAAAACAATAACGATTAAAAGAGCGCGCAAATCGCTTGACGCGAAAGAGTACTCGGCGCTTGAGCTCACCGATTCTTATCTGGAAGAGATTCGCAAGCAGGATGATAAAATTCACGCGTATCTGGAAGTTTGGGAAAAAACTGCCCGCGAAGAAGCAAAGAATGCCGACAAGACAATAGAACGCGGAGAGTCGCAACCGCTCACGGGCATCCCGATTGCGGTCAAGGATAATATTTTGATTGAAGGGCGCGTCGCAAGCGCGGCCTCCAAAATTCTTGAGAATTACACGGCCTCGTATGACGCAACGGTAATCAAAAAACTAAAAGAACAAGGGGCAGTCTTTTTAGGGCGCACGAATATGGACGAATTCGCCCTCGGCGCTTCCACGGAGAATTCCGCATTTGGTCCGACCAAAAATCCTAATGACCTTTCTCGCGTTCCGGGTGGTACATCAGGCGGTTCTGCCGCGGCGGTTGCCTCAGGCATGGCGCTAGTTGCATTGGGAAGCGACACCGGCGGCTCCGTCCGCCAGCCCAGTGCTTTTTGCGGTGTTGCCGGCTTAAAACCGACATACGGCTCGGTCTCTCGTTTCGGCCTGATTGCGGCCGCTTCCTCCTTAGACCAGATAGGAACAATAGGGAAAACTGTCGCCGATGCGCAAGCGCTCTTTAATGCAATACGAGGTCATGACGAAAAAGACAGTACGAGTTTGCCGGAATCTTCAAGGTCCGACCTTGGGAATTCAAAAGGTCGGACCTTTAGAATTGGGGTGCCGCGGAGTCTTTTTGCAAACGCACTGGCCAAAGATTCGAGTGAGCGATTTGAGCAGTCTTTAGAAACTCTTCGCGTTAAAGGATATGAAATTGTTGATATTGATTTGTTTGCAAATCCGCAAGTTCCTTTAGCGGTTTACTACATAATCAATCCAGCCGAGGTTTCTACGAATCTCGCTCGTTTTGACGGCATTAGATACGGCTTATCTATCAAAGCTGAAACAATCGAAGAAGTGTATTCAAAGACGCGCGGGGCGGGGTTCGGACCAGAAACCAGACGTAGAATTCTTGTTGGGACTTTTGTTCTTTCATCCGGCTACGCGGATGCCTATTACAGGCGCGCCCGCGAGGTTCGCGAATTAATTCGCGCGGATTTCGCGCGCGCTCTTGAATCGGTTGACGCGATCGTTACCCCTACTACGCCAGGCCCCGCGTTTAAATTTGGCGAGAAAAGCGACCCAGTTGCGATGTATTTTGAGGACATCTTCACAGTACCTGTGAGCCTCGCGGGTGTTCCGGCAATTTCCGTTCCGAGTGGCACGGTTGTAAGAGAAGGAGTGTCCTTGCCAATCGGATTTCAAATTATCGGCACTCACGGAAGCGAAGAACTGTTGTTCGCAGTCGGGAAAGACGCGGAGCGAGTTTAATAGAACAATGAATTTTCAGATTTTTTAGTGTTCACTATCCGCTAAACTCTATTCGCTAAAAACTAGTTCAAGGGGTTATAATTACGGGATGGACGGAGGCGTATCAATTAGCGGGGTGTTTTCAAAGATATTTTGGTTTATCAGCGAGGTTGCTTTCAAGCTTGTTCCCGCGACTGTTGCTACCGTGACAGGAGTTGAGAATTCCGGCACTGGGCCGATTCCCGCTGGCTTTTCTCCGATTATTGAGCCTGTCACAGCTGGAAGCATCGTCGATTTTCTAGAGAGGACATCCTCACAAGATGAATTCGCGTCTCTTGTGCATAATTGGGACGTGTTTGTAGCGTACTCCGTGATTATTTCCCTTGTTCTAGCGACCGGAATTATATATTGCACAATTCGTATCAGACAGGTAAGACATCTTGAACGCATGAAATTCCAAGCGGCAGAACGTTCTGTCGCTAAAGAAGACGCGCCCAGGACTCATTTACGCTGGGCCAAAGTGCTGGAGCAGGCAAATTCCGATTCCGAACAGCACTGGCGCCTTGCCATCCTTGAAGCGGACATAATGCTGAATGAGCTCTTGGACCTTAAGGGATACAAGGGAGATACTATGGCGGACAAATTAAAACAGGTTGAGCGTGCAGACTTTAACTCAATTGATGACGCGTGGGAGGCGCACAAAATTCGCAATTCGGTCGCCCACGAGGGAGCATCTTTCCAAATCACGAGTCGCGAGGTTCGGAGGGTCATCGCGCTTTACGAAAAAGCATTTAGAGAATTCAAGGTGATTGAGTGATTCTTCTCGCAACAGAAAAACCGCCTTCCGGCGGTTACTCTGTTGCGGGGACAGGATTACCACTGGTGCAAGTCTTGTTCCGATGATTGATTATATCTCAAGCCACAAAATACAATCATGTACGGATTCATGCGCTCTCAGCTTGATTATCTAATATAATCTCATATACTCAATGTATGAGATTGCAAAGTTATGAAGAACCATCCGAACAAACGTCTTAAGAATATCCCGGAGCATATCTGGGCACTTATAAACAACATTGATCTCCTAAAGGGACAATGGATCGGCGGCGCTCAGTTGAATCCGCAAGCACTGGGGCGTCTAAAGCGCTCAACTCTTGTAACTTCCACCGGTGCATCGACGCGCATCGAGGGTGCGAAACTCTCTGATGAAGATGTGGAAAATTTAATGCGCGGACTTTCGATGCAGAAATTCGCCGATCGGGACAAGCAGGAAGTGAAGGGGTACTACGAGCTCTTGGAGAATGTTTTCAATTCGTGGAAGCATATTCCATTTTCTGAAAGCACTATCAAACACTTTCATCGCGAGCTTCTAAAACATGTGAAGAAAGACGAGTTGCATCGCGGCGAATACAAGAAGAAAGAAAACAAGGTCA
>MFLD01000026.1:0-821 GCA_001781465.1 Candidatus Kaiserbacteria bacterium RIFCSPHIGHO2_02_FULL_49_16 | reverse complement strand
AACATGTGAAGAAAGACGAGTTGCATCGCGGCGAATACAAGAAGAAAGAAAACAAGGTCATGATGATTGATGGAACTGGAAAGCCGATTGGGACTTTGTTTGACACGACACCCGCATACCTAACACCAAAAGAAATGCAGGAACTTGTCGAATGGACGCGCGATGAACTATCGCTCGGGAAAATACATCCGCTGCTCATCATCGGTGACTTCCTCGTGGAATTTCTCAACATCCACCCATTCGAAGACGGCAACGGGCGTGTGTCCCGTATTTTGACGAACCTGCTTCTCTTGCGCGCGGGATATGCCTACATGCCATACGTCTCTCACGAGAAACTAATCGAGGATAACAAAGCGGAATACTATGTCGCGCTCCGCAAAAGTCAGCGTACGTTCAAGAATGAGGTGGGGACGATTGAGCCATGGCTCGATTTCTTCCTGAACACGCTCCTCTCGCAGTCGAAAGCCGCCATCGATTTGCTCTCAAAGGAGAACTTGGAGCGGCTTCTCTCGCCGAAGCAACTTGCTGTTTGGGAATATGTACAAAAAGTTGATGAAGCGACGCCGGGAGCTATCGCGCGTACAACGGGTACGGCTCGTCCAACTGTTTCCCAAGCACTCGACGCCTTGATGCGCCTGAAAAAAATCGAGCGAATCGGGCAAGGAAGAACGACGCGATACAAGAAATTGTAACGGCCAATGCCGAGAACGAGAGGAAAAAGAGAGAACACCCGCGGCGGTATTGCACCAACTTTTTCGCGATTGCAACACGAATCGCCCATTTTGGAGAGAATCGGACTTGCACTGAATATATGTTGGAAA
>MFLD01000025.1:9797-16480 GCA_001781465.1 Candidatus Kaiserbacteria bacterium RIFCSPHIGHO2_02_FULL_49_16 | reverse complement strand
AGATTCTTCCCTATCCGACCCGCTTATGTTCTTTCCCTGATGCAGAAAAAGCTGTGCCAAAGCCGACATGCCAATACCACCTATTCCGACCATGTATATGTTTTTGGCATTGTTCACAACAACAGTATAACAATTTAGCCGGTTTTTCGTTGCACCTCATGCCTAGAACACTGTTCGCGAATGTGGTATAAATTCGGTATGAGTCTCGTGAGCGCTACCATGGAGAAGCTACTCGGGGGTTCGCAAAACGGGCGTTTGGCCGTATTGCTGGCGCGCCAAGCCGCTATAGCCGATGAGTGCGCCGGGCGCTTGTACGAAACGGAGTGCAGGGCGCTTGAAGAGATTGTCGCCTTTGAACGCGATGGCGACGCGGTTGAAGCGCGCATCCACGAGATAATAGACAGCTCATTTATACTCCGGTTTGATAAGGCCGACATAGCGAATCTGGCAAACATGCTGGACAATGTTGTAGACGGCATGCGCCGAGTCGCTACGCATGTCGATACGTACAATGTGTATATTCCAAAATCACAAACAGAAGTAAAAGAATTCCTGACTCTGATAAAAACGATGACGGCGGTCGTTCAAGAATTGGCGGCGCTTTTGGAAAAACGGCGCCTTCCGCTCAATACGATTAAAAATCTTAATCGTAAGCTTTTCAACGCGGAAACGGATGCCGATGCCATTCTTCATAAGGCGGGAAAAGCGCTTGTCAAAATATACGGCGAAGGAAAGGGCAACGCAATAGAATTTATAGCGCGCGATAAGCTGCTACGCCTTCTTGAGGGGGTAACGGACAGCGCGAATCGATGCGGCACGTGTATTTTGTCGCTCGCGCGAAAAGAGGCATGACCGCGTTCCTCCTCGCGGCGCTTTTTTTGGTACTCGCTGCGGAATTTATCAACGGCTGGACAGACGCTCCGAACGCGATTGCAACGGTTGTCTCTACAGACACTTTGCCTCTCCCTCTGGCCGTGCCAATGGCCGTTATTCTAAACATCGCCGGCGCGCTCACTGGTACAGCGGTCGCGGCGACAATCGGCAAGGGCATCGTGACAACTTCATCGGTTACTGTTCCCGCGATAGCCGCCGCTATGGCAAGCATTATCGCGTGGGGCGCTTTCGCGGCCTATAAGGGCCTACCCATAAGCAAATCGCATTCCCTTCTCGCGGGTCTGGCGGGTGCCGCGGTCGCTGGCGGCGGATTCGGGGCGCTTTTATCGAGCGGATGGGCAAAAGTCGTAATAGGGATGCTTGCTTCTATCATAGCCGGATTCGGCATCGCGTATCTGATTGGCAAGATTATCATCACATTCGCCTCCGATGCGTCGCCTAATCGCGCGAAAATCGGGTTTGACGCGGCGCACATTCTTACAGCGGGAAGTATGGCATTCGCGCACGGGATGAATGACGGCCAAAAATTTATCGGCATATTCACGCTGGTACTGGTCCTCGGCGGCACACTGCAGAGCTTCGTCATCCCGTGGTGGGTTATTATCCTCTGCGGAGTTACGATGGGTCTTGGAACTTCGCTCGGCGGCTGGAAAATCATAAGAACCATTGGAAAGAAAATGGTGAGTATTAAACCGTGGCAGGGATTCGCGGCAACGGCCGCCGGTTCTTTCACGATTATCATCGCTTCCGTGTTCGGCATCCCGCTTTCCACTACCCACACAATCACGACGGCGATTGCCGGAGCAAGTTCTGCGCGCCGCATCTCCGACGTAAGATGGAGCGTTTTTGTCGGAATTTTTCAAGGATGGCTTCTGACGTTTCCGGTCTGCGGAGTACTCGCATTTACAGCCGCGCTCATCGCGAACCGGCTTTTTGTTTGAGACAACCCTGCTGACGAATCGCTCGCGCTCCCGCCGGAAAGGTCTACAATGAGTCCGTGGCAAAAAGAGATATGAAAGCAAAGTTCAATTTTGAGGAATTAAAAACCGCGGCGACAAGCGAGTCTCCGGAAATACGGAAAAAAGTCTTTGAGGAATACTTCGAGCAGTTTGAGGAATTCCCCTCGTACCTTTTTGACAACGAGAACAGCATCGACAAGAAACTTTCGGAAACTATCTCCGACATCGAGAACGACCCCGAAACGTCCGCAAGAATGCGCAAAGGAATCGCCCAGATGCTCAATCGCCTTCCCGCGCGGCCCGAAAACGCCAATGTCAATAAATTACGCCTAGGCGTAATTTATTGACATTGGGATTCAGTTTTGTTCTAACGACACTCGGATGACATCCCATGCTACGGCATCAATATTTCTATTCGCATCAACCGGCAATGCGCCCTTCTTAATTGTTTTCTCGTCCCATTTATTCTTATAGCCCATTATCCAGTCTTGAACCTCCGATGTTCTGGCGAAATCGTTCGCCGTCCTATGCGTGAGCCGATGCCGCGCTACTGATTCATCAACGGTAAGCAGGATAATCAAATCAAAAAGAGGATATAGCTCGTCGGCGTTTGATGCCGCGCCGCAGTAAAACGAAATATCAGCTGATTCCGCGTTAACAATATCGGCAAGTTTCCGTTTATCGCAGATCCAGTCTATATTCTTAACTTTCTTCAGATTTGCGTTGTCGTGATTTATAGGCGGTTTATTTGTCGAGGTATCGATTAAGGTGCATAGACCGGGTACCGCGTCCACGTCATATGCTTTATAGCCCATTTCGTTTAATTTCTCGCTCAACGTAGACTTACCTGAACCGGACGCGCCTGTAACCAAGACGGCTTTTTTCATAGGCGCTTCCGCACAAGTTTCATAAATTGATTGCCTCGGTCAAATTCGTTCTTGAAATATTTGCCGAATGATGTGAACGCGGGACTGAATAATATCGTTTCGCCGGGGACGGCGGCAGAAAATGCGCGGCTGACGGTCGCCGGCAATCCTTCTTCCTCATACACATCAATACCCTTGGCGGAAAGCGCAAAAACATCGTCTCGGATGCGTTCGGTTCCGCGCTCCTTAAATAGAACAACCTTAGAACACCACTTTGGAATTTCCGCCAGCAGTTCCCGCATATCCAGAAATTTCTCGTCGCCGCCGAGGATAAGAACTACATTCTTTTTCTGTTTGTCTCCAACAGCTCGCAGTGCCGCAATCGTAGCTTCGGGCGTTGTCGCGCTGGTGTCGTTGTACACATGCACTCCTTGAACTGTTCCAACAAATTGAAGCCGGCCTTCTAATCCGGGAAACGATTCAAGGCCGCTCTTGATGTCTGTTTCCGAAAGGCCGAGAGCGCGCAGAGCGGCCGCCGCGAGCGCCGCGTTCTCGCGGTTGTGTTCGCCCGGAATTCGGAGCTTCCAATCAGGCGCAAGCGAGTCCGGAACTAACGGCTCACACGTGGTGTGAGCCGTTAGGAAGCGCCGTTTCAAGCCATTTCCCAAAACCAGTGTGTCCCACTTGTTTTGGTACTTAAAAATATTCTCTTTATCCCTGAAGTACTCATCCATGCTCTTGTAGTAATCCTGATGGTCCGGCATAAGATTTGTGAAGATAGCGACATGCGGGCTTATTTTTAAATCACCGAAGCCCTGCAATTGCCACGAGTCCAATTCCAAGACCGCGATGTCGCCCTTTTTTATTTCCGGAAGCATCGCGAGTGTTGAAATTCCTCGAACATTGCCACCGAGGTGTACGCGTTTTCTCGCTTGTTGAAGAGAGTGATAAATCATGTGCGTGACTGTTGATTTCCCGCGGGTTCCAGTTATGCCAACAATAATCGCGCCTCCTTGCATCGCGTATTTCGCAAAGAGCGCCGTTGACATGACAACCGGAACGCCGGCTTTTCGCGCCGCGGCAATGTAAGGAGAATCGAGCGGTACCTTCGCGCCTTTAATCACAAGGTCGCGACCGACAAAATCTCGTTCATCGTGTCCGCCGAGTCTGAATGAAACATTTTTATACTGTTTTAATTTATCAACAGATGCCGCGAGTTGCACTTCTGTTTTTTGATCAGTCACTAGTACAATCGCGCCGCACTTTGCCAGAAATTCAACGTCTCCCACACCTCGACCTAGAAGACCGAGGCCCAGTACGGTTATCCTTTTGCCCTTGAACAAGGCGCGACAATTAAACATGCGCTTCAATACTTTTTGTACTCGGTATCAAGAAACTTCTTCAGCCGGCGCAATCCTTCCTTTATCTTTGAGACATCAAGCGCGTAGCTGAAGCGAACGTGGTCAGGCGCGCCGAACCATGCTCCGTCATAGGTAATCATTCTGTACTTGTAGTAGAGGTCGGAAACAACACGCCCCGAGTTCTTAAGTTTCGGAAGAACGTAGAAAGCTCCTTCCGGTTTCCACAATTCAAGACCAAGCTCAAGCATGCCCGCGTAGAGCATGTCGCGCCGCTCTTTCCATATTTTCACATGCTTCTCGACATATGATGCCGGCGCGCGCATTGCCGCAAGCGCCATAAATTGCGCCGCGACGCTCGTATTCATTGATGTGTGATTTTTCATTTCAACAATACTGGATACAAGTTCCGCGTCTTGCGAGTAGACGTATCCGACTCGAAAACCGCACATCGCGAAAGTCTTAGAGAAGGAGTTGACGGTAACTACGTGCTTTCCATGCAATAGATAATTCTTTCTGTCATAAATAAGATCCTTATACACTTCGTCGGAGATGATATAAAGTCCCAAACGGTCGCAGAGCGCTTCTATCTTTTTCAGCGTTTTAATTTCTTGAACTGTCCCTGTCGGATTGGATGGTGAATTTATTAGAACAGCGCGACATCCCGGAGCAATATCTGCGAATTGAGCATAATCTATCTTTCCTCCCTCTGCTAGATCATAGTATTCAGGAACCATGCCGGAATAACTCACAACGTGAGGGTATGAGTAGTAATACGGGCGCGGCAGAAGAACTTTGCCGCCCTGCTTTGAAATAGAGCGCATAACCAGGTCTATTGCTTCTGACGCTCCGTTCGTTATAACAAAATGCTCTGGCTTCGCCCCTGGATATTCCTCGGCAAGCCTAGTTCGCAGATTTTCTTCTCCCTGAATGAGTCCGTATTTGAATCCTTTGTATTTTTTTAGCGCGTTAAACGCCTCTGGAGGCGGCGGCAAATCCGGCTGTCCGGAACCGAACGAAATAAGGTCCGTATCGTCCCCTTTTCCAATGAAAAACGAGGGTCCTGGTATTAGTTTCGACATAATGTCGCATTGTACCATCGGGAGCATTGATTGGCACCAGAACATCTTGACTGGGACCGTGACCCCTGTCCTGACACTTATCCACTTGTGCCTCCTCGCCGCATGCGTATAATCCCAAGACTGCTTTCTGTGGAAGTTGGGGTTTGATTCCCCCACTGTGCCGCAACGGTAAAACTTGGTGAGCCGCCTCCGCAAGGAGCTACGGCGAGCCAAGGCGAGTCCGGTCTTCAGAAAGCGGGTATTCCCGAGCAGGAGACCGTGTATCGCAGTTGCGTCGCACGCATTCAAGATCTCTGCTTTGGGCAGAGATTTTGCATATATGAAAAAATACACAGCACTATTAATTGCAATCATAGTTCTCGGCGCCGGTTCGTATTTTACCGAGCAATCCTTCAGAACGTCCTTTCCACAAGCAGAATCTACGAACACATCGGCGAAGTCTACCGCGACACTGGTAGTCGGGAGCAACAAATACGAAGTTCCGGCAACGAGCGATTCAGCAGTTCTTGATGCCATGCGAGAGCTCGCATCTACAACCAATTTTGCATTCACAGGCAAGGACTATTCATCGCTCGGATTTTTCGTTGAATCCATAAACGGCCTGCCTGCGCAAGCAGGCAAGAAAAACTCTGATGGATTTTATTGGATTTTGTATGTGAATGGCAAATCCTCTGACTTGGGAGTCTCTCAGGCAAAAATCAGTTCTGGCGACACTATCGAGTGGAAATATGAACCCCGTTAGAAGTCTTTGGCAGAAAAAATTGCTCAATTTTTTCTGCGTTGAATTAACGGGGACATGGCAAAAAACAAAGTATGTCAGAAACAAAGCGCAATAATCACTTAAGACAAACTTCTAACGGGGTGAAAAGGGTTACTGATTCATAAAAATAATTCAATGTATGAAGCAATTCTCGCGCATAATTATAGTTCTCTCTCTCGTCTTCGCTCTATCACTACCCGGAAACGCAGCCGCCGACCCCGTAGTGAATGTGACCGATTCCTGTACACCTTCCGCGACGGATGGGTCGTCCGAGACTTACTCGGGAAAATATTTGGGCATCTGTGCACTCGTGGCGGCAAAAGAACAGGGCGCGATCAGTTCATATGGGTTGTCATACTTTCCTGGATTCGGTTTTTTTGTTGACAGTTTAAACGGCACGACGGCGGATTCAAGCAGTCAGTACTGGGCACTTTATAAGAACGATGTGTATTCTGATACGGACGGCTTAAGCACATTATCTGTAACGTCCGGGGACACCGTTTCCCTCAAGCTAAGTGACTTCAGTAATGCTGTTGTTGGGCCGGTAGTCACCATCCGAATAGGTTCCCTCGTGACGACTACGCCTGTCCCCGCGCCCGCTTCTCCACAGAGAGGAGGCGGTTTGACTTTGCATGTGCCTTTTGATGTGCCCCTCGCGCTTAACTTCCTCGCCGGAGCACAGCGCGCGGACGGTTCATTCGACTCTTTAATGCTTTCCGACTGGGCGGCTATCGCATATGCTGGCGGAGGCGCGGGAGACGCAA
>MFLD01000025.1:6896-9770 GCA_001781465.1 Candidatus Kaiserbacteria bacterium RIFCSPHIGHO2_02_FULL_49_16 | reverse complement strand
GAACATCGGTCGATTACATCGCCCCCATAGTTTCGGCATTCGACGGAACACAAGTTGGCGACCCGTCACTGGTTAACGACGACATTTTTGCGCTTCTCCCTCTCTTGCACTCGGGATATACCGTAAACGATGGCCTCGTCATTAAAACGACTGCGTTCATTGTATCGCAACAAAAGACCGACGGCTCATGGGCGGAGAGTGTCGACATGACTGCAGCCGGCGCGCAGGCGCTCAATATGATCAAGACATTCCCCGGTGTGTCAGATGCGATTGCGAAAGCCATTTCGTATCTGCGCGCGCAACAGAAGACGGACGGGGGCTTCGGCAACAGTTTTTCTACAAGCTGGGCTCTGCAAGCTATTTCCGCAACAAGCGACTCTTATATCGATTGGTCTCAGGGGTATTTCACGCCACAGTATTATCTCGCGACGCAACAGCAAACAGATGGCGGCGTGGAGCCTGCAACGACTGATGTAAAAACGCGCGCATGGGCAACCGCCTACGCGATTCTCGCGGTAGAGAGAAAAACATGGCACTCGCTTCTTGCATCGTTTGAGAAGCCGGGGACTGCCGCGCCGGAAATACAGGAAACCGCGACAACTGCAACGACTTCTTCCATCGCGCCGACGCCCGCAAAACCGGCAGAAGAACCGGAAAGATTGTCTAGTGTAACGGCGCAAAAACAAGAAATTCCTGCGTATCAGGAGTCAGTGGCCCCCGTTTCCGAGCCCGCTTCAAGCACGCAAGCAACAACAACGCTTGCGCGTATTTCTCCGCAACTTGTTCAGACGGCGTCTATAGCCGCTGTTGATTATGAAATTCCGAACTTATGGAAATGGCTTCTGGCGTTTCTTCTGCTTGCTTTTGCGGGCGGTATCGTGCGCGGATTCCGCAAGCGCCGAAAATTTGAAAGATAAGTAGTCTAGGCAGAATCTTACTCGCGCCTAATTTTCGCTTTACTTGTTCCTCGCAAACAGCGCGCGGTACATGTCGTACTTGAGAGCTATCTTTAATTCTTTGCGGTTGATCTTCTCGCGAAACTCAACAGGGGCGTTTTCTATGACTGTGAGTGGCTGGCGTTCATTTCCCTCTCCCATCACAACTGTTGCCGCCGTCGCAAGAGAGTCGGCTATGTTCGTTTGTGTTACTTTGAGCGCTCGTCCGAATATATCCTTGTCGCCGCGATAATCTTTCACTCCCTTGAACCCCGCGTAACCTAGCGCAACTCCAGTCACGCCTTCGCGGAGTGCCGAAGTCCGGCTGTCCGTAATAACGACCCCAAGTTTCTTGAGCTTGTATTTCTTTTTTAATTTCTTCCGCAGTTCTTCCGCCGATTTAAAACTGTCTTTTGGAAGCAAAATCGTTTTCCCATTCGCGTTTGAATCATCCAGCCCCGCGTTAACGACGACCGTGCCATCGCGCACAGTGAGCCACCATTCTGGCAAAACTTTTAACTGCCACTCGCTTTCGGCGCGGATAAGCCGTTCCTTTTCTTTCTGATTTTTCAGAGTTACCACACGCCCCTCGGCAAGCGCGACAATTTTTGACGTTACGGCAAGAACCGAACCGTTTTTTAATTTCGGAATATGAGCGACGATGAAATCTGCCAGATTTTCACCCTCCCTAAAAATGCGAGTTTGTATTGTATTGACTTCCATGCGGAATCTCCAACGGGAAAAAGCATGTTATCACAATTTCTCCTCACTTCCGCGTATGTTCGGCATAGTTCCGCGTATGTTCCGCATAGGGGGTAGGAATTGCCAGTATTCGCCCTCTATGATAGCGTCAACCAAATGCGGCTTACAAAAATCCTCAAATTTGGCGGTGCGTCAATTAATACACCTGAAACGATAGAACAAGTGGTCACTATCGTAAAAAAATCACGAAAGGATTCGCGCGTACCCGCAATCGTGGTTTCAGCGATGCGAGATGTGACGAACCAGCTCATTGAGATAGCGGGATTGGCCTCTGAAAAAGATGGGTCGTATAAAAAACTTCTTCAAAAGATTGAGAAGCATCACAAGAACTCAGTTAAGTCACTCATCGGGAATAACGCTCAAAAGAGATCGCTGGCTAACCTAGAAACCCTTGTGGTAGAACTTAGACATGATGTAGAAAAAGTGTTTCTGGATGGCACATTAAACGCAAACACTCGAGACAAGATTTTGAGCTATGGAGAGATATTATCCGCGCATCTTCTCACCGATGTTTTGAACGACCGCAAGATATCGTGTGAGTACCTGGACATGCGCGCTATTATTGTCACTGACGACAACTTTGGAGCGGCAAATGTCGATTTCGAACAAACGAATCACAATATAAAAAGTCACTTCTCGGCTCATAAGAAACTTCAAATCGCTACGGGCTTCATTGCGGCAACGCGTAATCAAGAAACAACAACTATAGGGCGCGGCGGGAGCGATTACACGGCTTGCATTCTCGGCGCCGCGTTAGGCGCAAAAGTTATCGAGATATGGGCCGGCGTTGATGGAGTGATGACGGCCGACCCGCAAAAAGTGAAAGATGCCCGGTCAATTCGCACAATGTCCTACGAAGAGGCGGCCGAGATATCGTACTTTGGAGCAAAGGTCATTCATCCGGCAACCATGCGACCGGCGTTCAAAAAGGGCATCTCCGTGCAAATTCGCAATATTTTTAATCCGAAAGCGGCAGGTACTCTGATAGTGAAAAAACCGGTTCCCGACGGAAACATCATCCGAGGCCTTTCCGCGGTTAGCGGAGTTGCGATACTTTCTCTTCGCGGAATCGGCATGGCGGGGGCTACCGGACTTTCCGGACGATTATTCGGCGCGTTGGGCAGGGCAAACGTAAACGTTATACTAATAACGCAGGCATCTTCCGAACATTCAATTT
>MFLD01000025.1:4397-6856 GCA_001781465.1 Candidatus Kaiserbacteria bacterium RIFCSPHIGHO2_02_FULL_49_16 | reverse complement strand
CATCGCCATCGTCGGCGAAGGCATGCGGCACCAGCGCGGCCTCGCCGGCCGCCTCTTCCAGACTCTTGGCAGGAATGGCATCAATGTCGTCGCAATCGCTCAGGGCTCTTCCGAACTGAATGTATCGGCCGTCATCAGCGAGAAAGATGAATTAAAGGCACTGAACGCGGTCCACGCCGCATTTTTCTCCCCGGAACAAAAAGCAATAAATATATTCCTGGTCGGCGTCGGTCTCATCGGCAGTACGCTACTGGAGCAGATTCATGAACAGAAAGCTTCTTTGGAGCGCGAACATGGATTTGTCATTCGTTTGGCAGGCATCGCGAATACTCGAACGTTTGCCTTTTCAGAATCCGGCATCAACACCGGTTCGTGGCGCAAGCAGTTGGAAAAGTCGCCGGCAAAAATGAATATCAAAGACTTCGTGGAAACAATGAAAGGCATGGGTCTGCCAGAGAGCGTTTTTGTCGATTGTACGGCGAGCGAAGATGTGGCTTCTTGTTACGCGGATGTCCTGCGGGCCGGAATTTCTGTCGTCACGCCCAACAAGCGAGCAAGCTCCGGGACATATAAACAATATAAAGAACTGAAACAGCGCGCCCTGAAGCATGGAGTAAAATTCCTTTATGAAACTAATGTCGGCGCGGGATTGCCCGTTATCAGCACGCTCAACGACCTACGGCTTTCGGGAGACAAAATCATTAAAATTGAGGCCATACTTTCCGGAACGTTAAGTTACATTTTCAACAGTTTTTCCGGAAAGAAAGGTTTCAGCGAAATCGTCTCCGAGGCGCGTAAGCTCGGATATACCGAGCCCGACCCACGCAGCGACCTTGATGGAATGGATGTCGCCCGAAAGATTTTGATATTGGCGAGGGAAGCCGGCTTCCCTATTGAGCTAAAAGACGTCAAAGTTAAGGGACTGTTAAACCCAAAATTGCAAAAAGCGAAATCTATTGATGACTTTTTCGTCAAATTGAAGAAAGAAGATTCCGCCTTTGAAAAGAAGCGGACGACCGCCGAGAAAAAAGGACAGGTATTGAGATTCATCGCAACGCTAGAAAAAGGAAAGGCGACAGTATCTCTACAGGCAGTCGGAAAAGAGCATCCGTTCTATTCCCTTTCAGGCAACGACAACGTCATTGCCTTCACTACGCAACGCTACAGCAAAACGCCCATAGTCATCAAAGGCCCCGGCGCGGGAGCCAAAGTTACAGCCGCCGGCGTCTTTGCGGATATTCTGCGTATCCCTTCGCGCGTTGCGTAAAATTTATGGAAACCATGGGAAACAGCGAGAGACCGGAAATGAGCGTTGAGGATGCTTGCGCACTTCTTAATACGCAGAACCCCTACAGTGAAGATGTGGTAGCGGTTTTTGTTGTCCTCCAACGAATACGTAACCTCACAATTAGGAGAAAAAGTAACAATCTGGTTGAGGTTGTGCAAGAACTTAACAACAGGGAACTGTATCCACTCGTGGACAAAAATCTCAAACTCGTGCTAGGCATAAATGCCAGTCACGAACAGTTGCGCACACGTCTTTTCCGGTACCACCACCATGAGAGGAGTCCCAACGATTCAGCACCCCCCCCATCAATGATAATGAGGCGATGGATCGTTACCTAACCGAGGGATATGGTTATCTAATTTCCTCAATGCGCCCGAAAATCATAGTGATAGGCGCAAATTATCGGCCAGACAATTTCGACAAAGACCTGCTTATGATATACGAACTGGACCGCGTGTGAACAGTCGAGAGTTCCTTCCGCAATTTTCGTTGTGCCGCGGGGGAGACTCGAACTCCCAACCCCTTGCGAGAACTACGTTCTGAACGTAGCGTGTTTACCAATTTCACCACCGCGGCGAGACTCGATTATGCGCATGGATTGTTGAATTTTCAAGTACCATTTCATTATCCCAATACTTAGGCCTAGGCCTAAGTATTGGGGTTAGGAAGTTGTGTATGATTTTTCTACCCCTTATATCGCATCATGTCCCAAAAATCATAAAGAACAAGGGCTACATAGAACAAAATCATGAGAACGCCCATGAAAGTAAAAGCGCTTTGAAGCAGAGCGTTTATTGTTATGTATCCTATCTCAAGAAGCAGGCCACAGCCAAATATAACAACGCCTGTATTTAAATAGTCGAACAGTCTTTGCAATGGCATTTCAAGGTTTGAATCCCTAAAGGTAAAGAGTAATTCGCAAACAGAAATGCCATGATAAGCAGGGCAGAAAGAGTGATAATGGTCTGATAGCCAATTGAGTCAGTTGAAAAAGAAAGAATCTCATCCTTAACTGGACCATACAGAGCAACCAGCAAAATAAACACCAGAAGATTCTTGAGTGTATTTTCTAAAAGCAATCGATTTATCATACGAGCATATTAGAATACTATTGGTAATCGGCAACTGTCTTTGGTACATATCGATATCCCGTGGGTACGATGAGCGATTC
>MFLD01000025.1:1260-4274 GCA_001781465.1 Candidatus Kaiserbacteria bacterium RIFCSPHIGHO2_02_FULL_49_16 | reverse complement strand
TGGAACTCGATACTCGAAAAATGCCGGGCCCTTGTCATACTCATCCGTCACAAAATGCATTGTGAATCCCGATTCAGTAATTTCGCCCGCGTCGAGCGCGGCCTTTACTGCTTCATGAACATAATAACGATACATTCCTATGCCCCCGAATCTCCCACCATCGAATGACAGTAGCGCCGGATGAATATTGAATGTGCGACTCGGGTCCAGTCCTCTCACTTGCTTGTACCAACCAGAGAGTGCAATCCAATCTATTCTAGTATTTTGCAAAATACTAGAATAGTTTTCGGCATTATATGGACCCGGAAAGTAGAGGAAGGGTATTCCAAGGCGAGTTGCTCGATTGCGCACGCTTCCGTGTTCATAATTGGAAGCAACTGCGATGATATCGGTATCGAGGACGCCGGTGCGAGAAGCTACGGCTAAATTCTCGAAACCACTGCCACCCTGGCCATTCTGGCCGATGTGCTTCGTTCCAGATGCAAAAACGAGGAGCTTTGGACGCGCGATAGACGAACTGGCATTCATACTGCTATTATGCCAAACATATGAGAAAGTTTGGAACCCCGCTCAAGCCCGGCTCGACAAAAATACTTCTTCTCGGTTCTGGCGAACTTGGCAGAGAAGTCGCGATAGAAGCGATGCGGCTCGGCATCGAGGTAATCGCGTGCGACATATACGAAAACGCGCCCGCGATGCAAATTGCGCACCGCTCCTATGTCTTCCCGATGCTTGAGGGCGAGAAAATCCGCGAGGTGGTGGAGAAAGAAAAGCCCGACTTCATAGTGCCGGAGATTGAGGCGATAGCGACCGCGACGCTTGTTGAACTGGAAAAAGAGGGCTGGCGCGTCATCCCGACGGCGCGCGCTACGCGCCTCACGATGGACCGCGAAGGAATTCGACGCCTTGTGGCGGAAGAATTAAAACTTCCAACTTCACCCTATCGATTTGCGGGAACACTCGCGGAGCTTGAGGAAAGCGCGCGCGCCGTAAAATTCCCGTGCGTCATTAAGCCGACAATGTCTTCCTCGGGCCACGGCCAGAGCGTCGCTCGAAAACCTTCGGATTTGAAAAAGGCGTGGGAGTACTCGCAAAAATCGGGGCGCGGAAAAACTGGCAGGGTTATCGTCGAGGGATTTATAAATTTTGACTACGAAATTACTCTGCTAACCGTTCGTCATGAGAGTGGAATATCTTTTTGCGCGCCTGTCGGACACATTCAGATTGATGGAGACTACCGCGAAAGCTGGCAACCTCACGCGATGACCAGATCCGCGCTCAAAAAATCCCGCGACATCGCAAGGAAGGTCGTGAACGAGCTCTGCGGCAAAAAGGGCCGAGGAATTTTCGGCGTCGAGCTTTTTGTAAAAGGCAATAAGGTATGGTTTTCAGAACTCTCTCCGCGCCCGCACGACACTGGAATGGTAACGATGGTATCGCAAACAATGAGCGAGATGGAATTGCATGTGCGAGCGATTCTCGATTTACCAATCCCGGAAATACCGTGCCGGCCGGGTGCATCAGTCGCAATTCTTGCGAACATAAAAACGGATAATCCGGCGTACATTGGCATTGAAAGCGCGCTAAAAGCCCCCGACACATGGGTGCGAATATTCGGAAAACCAATGTCCCCCGGCCACCGCCGAATGGGCGTAGCGCTCGCAATCGGCAGAACTGTCGCCGAAGCCCGCAAAAAAGCGACGGCGGTGGCAAGAAAAGTCCGCGTTATCGACGGCTAATTTCCCGTTGCCTGTAACGGTTTCTTCTGAAAGACAAAAATATCATCTCCCGTTGCTTTCTTCCTAGGTATTCCAGTTGGTAATACGAGCAATTTGCCCTTATATGTAAGATTAATCTCGCTGATGGAATCTTCCACATCGCTGACGCCCGCAAGTTTCTGGTTTTGTATCTTGTCAATTATATACATGTATCCTTTTAGGATATTTTCCTGCTCTCCAATTATCATTCCAACAATTTTCTTCGCGAAGTCGTAAGTTACCACACCAATGCAAAGAGGAGCTTTCTTGAATTCTTCGTCGGTCTCAATTTCCTGCCAATATTCTTCCGGATGATCCCGGTCAAACACGAGCCCTTTTTCTGTATTATGTATGATGGCAATGAGTTCGCAGTCAAGTCCGCGCAACATTGTAGCGGTGCGATGATGGACATAGTCATTTGACAGAATATATCCACCTTCTTTAACAAAAGACGCGGGAACATCCGGCTGTATTGCAGGATTCAGTAAAATCAAAACATCGACTGGCCCCGGATTAAATGTGAGCGCATCTACGATGTGCGCTTCGTATCCTGTGTCTCTGAGAGCCAGCATTGACTTATCATTTATATCAGCATAAATTACGCGACTATCCGGAAATGCCTCTGATGGCGAAACATCTGTTGCACCGCATGGATGGTAGATTGTTCCCTTCTGAAAACCTACGGAATTTTTGAAAAGAGAGTATTTGGCAACGAGATCTTTGTGCGATATTGCCTGAAGCGGAGTGACATCTTCTTGCTGAGACATCTTTAGGACTTTACGCAGTTTTCGCATGTCCGGCCCTTGTTTCTTTTTAGCATCATCTGATTCCCATCCCATATGTTCATTCTACCGCCTCCACGGAGGCGCCGAGCTTGGCGAGGCGCTCGTGGAGTTTTTCGTATCCGCGGTTTATCGGATATACATTGTAGAGCGTTGAGTTCCCCTCCGCCGCGAGCATTCCAATCAAAAGAAGAGTTGCCGGTCGAAGCGCGGGCGGCGCTTCGATGTCTGCGGAGTGCAGAGCCGTCGGGCCTTCTATGAATACGCGATGCGGGTCTGCAAGTTCCATTTTCGCTCCGAGTTTTACCATCTCCATATAATACGAGGCACGGCCTTCATAAATCCAATCGTGGATTAAGGTTCGCCCGCGCGCTTGAGTGGCGACAGGAACAAAAAACGGAAGATTGTCTATGTTGATGCCGGGGTACGGGCGGGGCGCGATTTTTTCCGGAGGGGCGATTAATTCAGATGGATG
>MFLD01000025.1:0-1205 GCA_001781465.1 Candidatus Kaiserbacteria bacterium RIFCSPHIGHO2_02_FULL_49_16 | reverse complement strand
GTATCAAAACGCAAGCCCATCTGCTCCAGCGTCGCCAGTTCAAGTTCAAGAAAATCAATCGGGCATCTTTTTATCGTTATCTCCGAGCCTGTCGTCGCAGAAAGAGAAATGAAAAACATTGATTCAATCGGGTCTTCACTGGGGTAGGCGGTCAAATCCGAGTTGATTTCTGACACGCCATTGACGACGAGCGTCGTCGTCCCGATGCCTTCGATTTTGACTCCAGCACTCTCCAAAAATACGCAGAGGTCTTGTATTGCGTAATTCGCGCTCGCGAATTTGATTGTCGTCTGTCCTTCGATTTTTGCCGCCGCCATCAGAGCATTTTCTGTTCCAGTGTCGCTCGCTTCATACATCACGATTTCTCCCGCGTGTTTTTCTTTCGCTTCTATTCGCAATGTGCTCTCGCTCCCTTCGCTTATGTGAATGCCTAATTTTGAAAGCGCTTGTACATGAGGCATCATCGTCCGCCCTCCCAGCTTGCATCCGCCAGGCAGAGGCAACTCGAACGAATCAAATATGTGCGCAAGCGGAGCGATGAACATTACGATGGAACGAGTCTTTTCCGCCGCCGAATAATCAATATTTTGCAGATTGAACTTCGCCGGCGGTTGAATTCGCAAATCCCCGTTTTTTTCCCGCACAATTTCGACTCCGATGCTTTCGAGGACTTCTATTAAACGATTAACTTCTTCAATACGAGGCATCCGCTTAAGCGTTGTCGTCCCGCGATTAAGAAGCGAGGCGCACAGAAGCCCCACACCAGCATTCTTTGAAATGTTCGTCGTAACCGAACCGGAGAGTTTCTTTCCGCCTGTGATTTTGTAGTTCATCCTAATAGTTAGTAGTCAGTAGAAAGTAATTAGTAGAGGAAAATCATGCTTGCGTATATTATGCGCTCAATTGGAAGTATATCGATAATTTGCTTTCTGAAATAGATTTAAGCTTCGTAACGATGCCATGTTGGTCTACTTTGTATAACACGTCAAAACCTTCATCGGGCTTTGGTGGTGTGTTTATAAGCTCAGTATGCGTAGTCTTTATGTAGTCACTCGAAGTCAATTTACCGCCTTTCGTGCCACGATTTTCGTTGCGTCTTAGTACATGCTCAAGAGGAATCTCGAAGTATAGCCCCTCAATTATCTCTATACCGCACGAACGGGCAAATGCAATGAAGTGTGCTCGACGTTTGACCGTAGAAAACG
>MFLD01000024.1 GCA_001781465.1 Candidatus Kaiserbacteria bacterium RIFCSPHIGHO2_02_FULL_49_16 | reverse complement strand
GCGCTTTGTCGTTGGCGTCTACCTAGGAACAGACAAAATCGCAACCGGAGAGGGCAGGTCAAAGCAAGAAGCCGAACAGGTGGCCGCGCAAAAAGCATTAGTGGCAAAGAATTGGTAAGAGAAATCATGACGCTAGAAATAAAAGATGGCGTTGTACAGACAGCGAAGGCCATTTTGTACCATCGCGACATTGATAAGTTTTTGCTCGTTCGAGAACCTGATGGAAGATGGGGTCTTCCAGGCGGAGCAAAGGAAATGGAGGACGCGAATATTTTAACCGCGCTTGAGCGCGAGTTATTTGAAGAAATATCATTGCGGCGCGGGGAGTACACCGTTTTTAATACTGAGGTCTCGAATAAGTTTAAGTACGATGTCAAAAACGACGAGCGCTGGGGGTTGGACGCGGTGAATAATTTCTTTCTTGTGGAGGTCAATGACATCCGTGGAATAATGAAAGCAGAAGAATTAATGGATATGGCATGGTTTGGAGCAGAAGAGGCCTCACTTAAGTTAGATTTTGAATCCTTGCAAAGAGGGTTCGAAAAGACCAGGAAATTTCTGAAGAAAGTTTGATACAATTAGGACCAATGTATCCCGTTAGAAGTTATGGAAGGTCTGACGGGCGAATGTTCGCGGAATGTTTTGCGTTGGTCGATGTTTTATTAAACACGGATAACGAGTCGGAAGCGCAAGCTTCCTACCTGCCAGCCAAAGCCAGAGCGAGGTAAGTGGTATTGAAAACAAACATGATGTATTTATTAATTAATCAAGTTCGTCACCGCCGTCACTTTAGGCGATGGCAGGCGGGCTTCTAACGGGATGTATCTCAAGTCCATAGAGCTAGTCGGATTCAAGTCGTTCGGGAAGAAAACCGACATTTCTTTCGCATCCCGTATTTCTTCCATCGTTGGGCCAAATGGTTCCGGTAAATCAAATGTTGCCGAGGCTTTTCGATTCGTACTAGGAGAGCAATCGATGAAATCTATGCGTAGCAAACGAGGGGAAGATTTAATATGGGGCGGATCGCCAACCTTGCCTCGGAGCAATCGCGCGGGCGTAAAAGTTGTTTTTGACAATTCCACACGGCTTCTTGATTTGGATTTTAAAGAAGTTGTTGTTGAGCGTGTAGTTTATCGCGACGGGGAAAACGAATATCTTTTGAATGGAACCAAAGTGCGCCTCAAGGATGTCATCCGATTGCTTGCGGGCGCGAACATCGGCGGGTCTGGGTACCAGATAATTTCACAGGGCGAGGCAGACAGGATTCTGAATGCAAGCCCTCGCGAGCGAAGAGAAATGGTGGAAGATGCTCTCGGCCTAAAACTCTATCAGCACAAGAAAGCGGAGAGCGAGAGAAAATTGGAGGAAACTGGAGTGAATATCGAGAAAACAAAATCACTGCGTCGCGAGATTGCACCGCATTTGAATTTCTTGCGAGGACAGGTAGAGAAAATAGAAAAAGCCAGAGAGATGAAATCTTCGCTTTCCTCGAAGCTTTCGGAATATCTCGCGCGCGAACACTCTTGGATTGTCAGTGAAGATACGCGACTCCTCGCGGAAGCGCGCGCTGAAGAAGCGGAATTGAAAAAACTGGGGGCTCGCGCGAGCGAAGTACGCGGAAAACGCGCCGGAGAGAATAACCGCGAACTTCAAGAATTGCAGTCAAGAATCTTTGAGCGCGAGCACAAGGTTTCCGAATCGCGCCGCGAAAGCGAAAAACTTAGCCGCGAACTCGGCCGAGCGGAGGGCGTGGCGGAAGCCAACAACGTAATGGTTGAACAAATTGTCGCTGTCCCGCATGTGAGGCAGTTTGCCCGTGAGATTAGCGACGCAATCTCGGATGTTTTGCGAAACGACAATCTAGATTCTGTGCGCGGATTTTTGGCTCAAATAAAGGACAGAATCAAAGCATTCGTAGACGGGCTCTCGGGTTCGGCCCCGGACACCAAAGAAGAATCACAGCAACAAGTGACAGCAATCGCGAACTCTCTTGAGAAAGTCCAGAAAGAAGAAGCATCTCTTAGGGATGTGTTGGAAGCTCTGCGAACAAAGATTACACAGGTAAGGGATGCCGGATTCACGGCAGAACGCCACCTGATTGAACTTGAGGCCTCCGTGCGCGAGGCGCAGACTAAGCTTTCCTCGGTGCGTGGAGCGCGCGCGAATATCGCGACCCTGCGCCAGAGATTTGAAGAAGAGGTGAGGGAGGGAATTGCTCTTGTTGGCACCGCGATTCACGATTGGGAAAAAGCGCAAATCGCGGATGGAATGAATGGTGACGATCGCGGGAGCCAGGAAAAACTGCGGAGAGAAATCGAGCGGTTGAAAATAAAAATTGAAGAATCGGGAATCGGTAATGGCGACGCAGTAGTGAGAGAATTTAATCAAACAAAGGAGAGGAACGAATTTCTCGGGCGCGAGCTTGCGGACCTAGAACGCTCGGCACTATCTCTTAAAGACATTATCGCGGAGCTTGAGAAGACGATTGATGCGCGGTTTACGGAAGGACTCAAAGAAATAAACTCGGCACTCAAAGGGTTTTTCCTGAAGTTGTTCGGCGGAGGGGAAGCAAAATTGACTGTTGAAGAGGCCAAGCCGCATCGCAAGAATGCGGAAGAAAATTCACTTCTCGACGAAGAAGGTGTTGAAGAGGAAGATTCATTCGATGAGAAAGAAGAATTGTACGCGGGACTTTCAATTTCGGTCCAGCTTCCGCGCAAGAAAGTCCGCGGACTTGAAGTGCTGTCAGGAGGAGAGCGCGCGCTTACTTCCATCGCTCTTATCTTTTCAATGTCGCAGGTGAATCCTCCGCCGTTTTTGGTTTTGGACGAGACAGATGCCGCTCTCGACGAAGCCAACAGCAAGCGCTACGCGGACATGATTCGGGAGCTAGGAGATAAAAGCCAGCTTATCGTCATCACGCACAATAGAGCGACGATGGCCGCGGCGGGGGAGCTTTACGGAGTAACGATGGGAAGTGATGGAGTCTCTCAACTATTGTCTGTGAAGCTCGAGGAGGCAGTCGCTGTCGCTAAGTAAAAAGCATTGATTTATTAACTTTATCTGGTACAGTGTCGTCGACCTCGTTAGAAATGAACGAGATTCTGCGGGTGTAACAAAAACCTATATTCATTCAGACAGCAGTGACTTTATTCAGAACAATCTTTTAATTTCTAACAGGGCGTATGTTAATGATACGGATGCAGAGAATTGGCCGCAAGAACATGCCGGCTTTTCGTATTATTGTCGCCGAGCACACTCGCGGACCAAAGACTGGGAATATTGTTGAGAAAGTAGGCACCTACAACCCCAAGACCAAGGAGAAGCAATTTAATGCGGACAGAATCAAATACTGGCTCTCGGTAGGAGCGAAGGCCAGCGCAACTGTTCACAACATGCTCGTTTCCGCGAAAATTATCACAGGAGCGAAGATTGTGAAGCATCAGGAAAAGCCAACGGAACCAGTGGCAGAGGTAAAAGCCGAGGCAAAACCACCGGAGGCAGAAGCCGTACCAGCACCTGAAGAAAAAGTTGCAGAAAAAGCAGAGACAGAAGTTGCGGCGTAATTGTGGCCATACTTCGTCTCAAAGGTTGACATGGAGGCGAATCCCTGCTATTCTCCAATGGTAAATTCATCCTGCTGTTTTGTGCGAATCTGCGGATTCTCGTGGGGCAGTTCAAGCGGTAAATCTGCACAATTCGCATGTTTCGTCATAGCCCAAGCGGCAAATCTGGAGTTCATCACAGCCGCTCGTCCTCGGGACGGGGATATTCCCCGCGTCGTTCTTTTAGCGCATATCCCCGGCATCATTCGGGTTCAGGACGAGGGCCTCAAAGGGGGTACGCACCGAGAGGGGGCAGTCGTGGGGGATTTGGCGCCCCCCGTAAAAGCTTTTCAAGCTCACGGGGTAGGCGTGGAGGCGAACGCATTGACGTGTCGCGATTCATCAACAAGGCCGTTATCACGGAGACTACAGAACACTTCAAACCCGAGCATCATTTCATGGATTTTGCTATTGACGAACACTTGAAGAAAAATATCTTGACGCGAGGATATTTGGAGCCAACGCCGATTCAAGACCGCGCCATTCCGCATGTGCTCCACGGCGAAGATGTTTTCGGAGTCGCGAATACAGGCACTGGGAAAACAGGAGCCTTTCTAATTCCCCTCATAAACAAGGTGATTAAGGATAGGAAAAATCGCGTACTCATAATGGTGCCAACGCGCGAACTCGCTACTCAGATTGAGGATGAGTTTTGGAGCTTCGCGAAACATCTTCGCATAGGCGCTGTCACATGCGTGGGAGGCGCCAACATCGGCCCGCAGATTGCCACGCTCCGCAGGCATCCGAATTTCGTCATCGGCACGCCGGGGCGCTTAAAAGACATAATGGAGCGCCGCGCGCTCAATCTCTCCACATTCAGCACCGTCGTTTTAGACGAAGCCGACAGAATGCTGGACATGGGCTTTATCGCGGACATGAGGTTTATTCTTTCTCTGGTTCCGAGGGAGAGGCACACGCTCTTTTTCTCAGCGACCCTATCGCGCGAAATTGAGAAACTTATAGGCGAATTTCTCAAAGACCCCGTGCGCATTTCGGTGAAAACTCGCGACACCGCCGCAGGCGTCGAGCAAGATATCGTGCGCGTACCAGTTGGAAAAACTAAAATTGACGTTTTGCGCGACCTGTTGATAAGCCCCGGCTTCGGCAAAGTGCTTATCTTCGGACGCACAAAACACGGAGTAGAGAAGCTCGCGAAAGAACTAGTGCATCTTGGATTCAAAGCGACATCTATTCACGGCAACAAAACGCAAAGTAATCGCCAAAGATCGCTGGATGCTTTCAAACAGGATAAAATACAAATTCTCGTTGCGACGGATGTCGCGGCACGTGGTTTAGATATCCCAAAAGTTTCGCATGTCATCAACTACGACATCCCAAATACCTACGACGATTATGTGCACCGCATCGGCCGCACGGGGAGAGCCGGCGAAAAAGGCCAGGCGTTGACGTTTGTGGAGGGGTATCACGCGAGATAATGTGAAATACTAATTTAACGCGCGTGCCATAGAACATGGTACAATCTTCCTTTTCCATGAACATACACCCGCTTTTTGTGCATTTTCCAATCGCGTTTCTTGTCGCTTACGCGATTATGGAGTTAATTCATACGGACAGGTTGAATCACAGCGATACATACGTGGCAATTAAAGGGTTTCTCGTCATCATCGGCGCGCTTTCGGCATACGCAGCGCTATCTACCGGAGAGATTGCCGAGGGAATATTATTAGCGAACAGGCCGGACCTCGCGAAGCTTGTTGAAACTCATTCCACTTTTGCCGGCGCCTCAACAACAATCTTTTCCATACTCGCTTTATCCTATTTGATTAAATTTTTTCTTGATTCCAAGCACACGAGCGCGCCCATCCTGACATCGGAGCCGTTTGCGAAAGCCCTAGGCGCATTGCGTTGGTATTCAGAAGCGATTCGTGAACACGTACTCGGACAGATGCTCGCGTTAGCGGGTATTATCTGTATAACCATCACATGGGGCCTAGGTGCCGCGATTGTATATAGTCCTAATGTGGATCCGCTTGTGAATTTCATTCACAGTTCATTTTCCTAAAGCCCGCAATTCACAAGGTCTTACCTTGGGTGCCAAAAAGAGGCCAGCAATACCAAAGGTCTCACCTCAAAATGCAGAATTTCCAAGGAGAGACCTTGGGTCAAATGCAATGAGGTGACACCTCATTGCATTTGACAAGAAGTTGGGTTCTGCTACCATTCATATATGAGCCAGAAATTCACATCTTTCGTCGTCGGTGTCGTCGTTACCGCTAGAGCGGGGGCTGCAATACTGAACTAACAAAAGAAAGTATCACAGAAAACCCGCCAAACAGCGGGTTTTCTGTTAAAATAACATAACAATATATGGAAAAAATATCAGGAGCGCAGGCGCTAATGAAATCCCTTTTGAGAGAAGGTGTTGACACCATTTTTGGATATCCAGGCGGAGCGATAATGCCCGTGTATGACGCACTGTACGATTACAAGGATTCCATCCGGCATGTTCTAGTGCGGCACGAACAGGGAGCGGCACATGCGGCAGAGGGCTACTCGCGACTCTCGGGTAAGCCCGGAGTATGCATGGTGACATCAGGCCCCGGCGCCACGAATCTAGTGACGGGTATTGCCGATGCGATGTGCGACTCCATTCCTATTGTTTGCATTACCGGGCAGGTGGCGGAGACGGCACTTGGTACCGACGCATTTCAGGAAGCCCCCATCATCGGCATTGTGACTCCGGTGACGAAGTGGTGCTATCAAATCACGAACGCTGCGGAAATCCCGCATATAGTGGCGAAAGCATTTCACATCGCTTCAAGTGGAAGAAAAGGCCCCGTGCTCATAGATATAACAAAAAATGCGCAATTCGAATTGTGCGAATACGATGATTCAGTACATACCGTTACTTTAAAAAGCAGGCACGATCCGTACTACCAGAAGAAACTGGAAAAAGCTGCTTCTCTGCTTAACGGCGCAAAGCGACCATACGTTCTCTTCGGCCACGGCATATCGGCGGCAAAAGCCGAAAACGAACTCGTGCAATTTGTGGAGAAGGGAGGGTTTCCCGCGGCAAGCACCTTGCTCGGGCTTTCTTCCATGCCCAAGAGCAATCCTCTCAATATGGGCATGCTTGGAATGCACGGAAATTACGGTCCAAACAAACTGACAAATAAAGCCGACGTTATACTCGCGATTGGAATGCGATTCGATGACCGCGTGACTGGAAAAATCTCGGCGTACGCCCCACAGGCGAAAATAATTCACGTCGACATTGATTACGCTGAATTAGAAAAAGTCATACCGGCGGACATCGCGATTCATGCGGACGCGAAAGAATTCCTCGCGCGAATAACGCCGCTCGTAAAACACAAAGACCATGGAGACTGGATTGGTAAATTCCGGGCATTTGACAGAGAAGAGAAAAAAGTGGTTGTGGATGCTGAACTATATCCGAAATCGGGAGAGATAAGCATGGCGGAGGTAATAAGAATTTTGAGTGAGAAGACAAAAGGCAAGTCAGTTATCGTGGCCGATGTTGGCCAGCACCAAATGGTTTCTGCCAGATACTATGGTTTTGAAAATCCGGACAGCTTTATAACTTCCGGCGGTTTAGGGACGATGGGCTTTGCCCTTCCTGCCAGCATAGGCGCTAAGCTAGCAGGACCGAAAAGGGAAGTCATCGCGATTATCGGGGACGGCTCGTTCCAGATGACTCTACAAGAATTGGGTACAATCATGCAGGAAAAATTGTCCATAAAAATAATCATCCTCAACAATCGACACCTGGGGATGGTGCGTCAGTGGCAGGAAATGTTTTTTGAAGAGCGATACTCTTTCGTTCACATGGAAAATCCGAACTTCAATAAAATAGCCGATGGGTATTCCATTTCCAATGAGTTGGTGCAGGAACGAAAGGATTTGGCACCTGCCCTCGACAGAATGCTTAAAGCCAAAGGCAGTTATCTTCTTGATATCATGGTGAAGAAAGATGAGAACGTTTTCCCGATGATACCGAGCGGCGCCTCCGTGGATGAGATACGGCTGAAATGAAAATCAAAATGCAAAAATCAGGAATCAAAATGACAATCCAAAATGTAAAATTGAATACGCGAAATATCAGCCAGAATAATTCATTTGGACTTTTGCATTACATTTTGACTTTTAATTTTTGATATTTGCATCGCTTATGAAATACGTCTTGACAATAAAATCTGAAAACGCGCCAGGCACCCTCTATAGGATTGCTGGGCTTCTTCTGCGTAAGAAAATCAACATAGAGAGCTTGCATGTAAAAGAGGTGGACCGGAAAAAGCATATATCCCACTTCACAATCGAGATATTCCTCTCTACACACCTAATGGCGAAGCTAATCAAGCAGATAGACCGCGTTGTTGAAGTGACGCACGCCGAATACCATCGCGCCCAGTAGAGCGCGTTCAATAACCTCACCTACTTTGTTGCTGGGCCCTCACCCTCACCCTCGCACGAGCGGGTTTTGTAAACAAAATTATTCTTCCCTCACTTCATGCGCTTCTTGCCGGAGCCGTTCTTTTTGACGCCTGCCGTTTTTGCACTCAAACTTTGGAGTGCTCTGATGTACGCGGCCTCACGCAAGGGGACTTTATATTGTAAGGAAATATCATGGACCATCTCGCATGCGCTGTCCATCTTTTCTTTGAGTTTCTTGAACACCTCTTTTTTGCTCCAGTGCTCGCCTCGCATGTTCTGATACCACTCAAAATAACTCACGGCGACTCCTCCGGAATTTGCGAGTACGTCTGGTATGACTGTAATACCCTTGGACTTGAATACTCCGTCTGCTTCCGCAGTCGTGGGGCCATTCGCCATTTCAAGAATGATGCCCGCCTTGACCCTTTTCGCGTTTTCTTTAGTTAGGGCGTTTTCCAGCGCGGCAGGGACCAAAATATCCACTGGCAGTTCTAAAAGCTTCTCCGACGAGATTTCTCGTCCGCCAAGTTCCTTAATATTGCCTATATCGCAGACTGACCCAATGCAGTAACACCCGCTTACTTTCCCGGTTTTTTCTTTGCATCTCTGAACTTCATGCATGCTTGCAATTCCAGATGGGATATAGATTCCTCCCTTTGAATCCGAAAGCGCTACGACCCTCATGCCTGCTTCTTCTAAGTATTCCGCCAAGAAGCTTCCCACGTTCCCGAATCCTTGAATAGCGACAGTGAGCCCTTCGGGTTTTCTTTTCATCATTCTAAGAATGGCGAGTAGAGCGTAGTAGCCTCCGAGGCCGGTTGCCTCCGTTCGCCCAAGCGATCCGCCCTTTTTAATTGGTTTTCCAGTCGTTACAGCTGGCGCCGAAGCACCGGTTATTTTCTCATATTCTTCTCGTATCCACTGCATGATTTCTCCATTGGTGCCGACATCTGGCCCTGGCGCGTCTACTTCGGGTCCGATAAAGGGAGCGAGCTTGCGTGTAAATTCCTTTGTGAGCCGCTCAAGTTCTGCATGAGACAAGTCCTTTGGATTGATGGTAATGCCACCTTTGCCGCCGCCAAATGGGATGTTAATCACGGCATTTTTCATTGTCATCCAGAATGAGAGCGCTTTCACCTCGTCCTTATCCACATTCGGATGGAAACGCAGGCCGCCTTTGTAAGGTCCGCGGTCGTTATTGTGCTGGACTCTGAATCCTTGGTATACAGCGACGCTTCCGTCGTCCATTTTGAGTGGAACGGAAACTTCTACGATTCTGTCGTGATTTTCCAGCCGCGCGAGCAGGAGCGGGTCAATAGGAAAGCGTCTTGCCGCAATATGCAATTGTTTTCTTGTTCTCGTCCACGGGTTGTTATCTGACATGTTGGATTTTAGAAGTTTGCTAATTTAGTTTCCGATTATACATGCCCGCCAAAGCCAGAGCAATGTACGCGGTGCCATGAAAGGTTTCAAACCCCAGGGCAAGCCCTGGACCCGAACACGCGCAAGACATGTCTTGCGCGTGTTCATTCCGCGGCGAGCCGCGGGGTTTTTCACCTTTGCTGTCTGCGACACAGGGAAGTGAAAGAGAGTACTCTTTCACTTCACTCGCTATCCTCGACAGATAAATAAACGCCATACATTTAACTAATCAAGCTTGCCACCCCCCCGTAGCTTTGAGCGATGGCAGGCGGGTATCATGCAGGAACATTTGTCCTAGTAATGCGTATGTTGTAGAGTCAATGCAATGACCATTGATTCGTTCATAAAGAGAATCACTAAAAAGGCAGGCAAGGCAGTCTTGAAACGGTTCGGGAAAGATGACGTCCACTATTATAAATCAAAGCATGCGTATGATGCGGTAACCAAGGCGGACTTGCTTTCTGAGAAAATCATCATCCCAGAAATACTGGAAAAATATCCCGCCCACAGCATTCTTTCCGAAGAGGAGGGGGAGATAAATTCCGGTTCGGACTATCGGTGGATTATTGATCCAATAGACGGCACTATGAATTTTGCCTCATCAGTTCCGATGTTTGGCATCATGGTGTGTTTGGCGCATAAAAATGTTGTCAAACTTTCTGCGATATATCTTCCTGTTACGGATGAACTTTTCTTTGCCAAGGCGGGGAAGGGGGCATATCTGAATGGCAAAAGAATATATTGCTCAGAGACGAAGAGCCTGGACACAAGCACTGGGTGCGGTTTTGTCGGTTCTAGAAAGCGAACAATGAATTTCGTTAAGAAATTGCTTGGAGTCGTTCGAGGAGAGGGCTTGTTCCTTAATTCTTTCGGGTGCATATCAATGAACTCGTGCTATGTGGCGTGCGGGCGGAAAGATTGGGCGGTATCTCTCTATGGCGAAGTGCACGACTTTGCTCCAACCTACCTTATTCTCAAAGAATCCGGGTGCAATGTAACAAATTGCAAGGGCAAGCAGTGGGCGATTGGAGATAATGAAGCGGTTGCCGCCAACCCGCGACTGCATCAGAAATTGTTGAAGCTGACGAAAAATGTTTGAGATAATGGCACTCACGTTGCCATATATGGTACAATCTCGCGAATGCCCGGTAGTGAAACTCCGGCTCACCTTTACATGAAATATACAGACATCAAAGCATGAATAACAAGCCATTACAAATGAAATTTAGAGCTACGGCGTGCCCCATTCAGGCGCACAGGCCGAAGTTCTACTAACCGGACATGGCTATTGAAAAATTACTTCGATGGACAGTGATTGTAGGAATATTCGCGCTGCCTTTTATAATTTTCATCGTCGCAGACGGTTTCCAGCGAAGCGACCTCATCCTGTTTCCGTTCTACCCTTTGAATGCAGACAATTTCTTCTTTCCTTTTATCACAGGTAAGAATTTTGCATTCAGGATAATCGTTGAAATTATTACCGGCGCGTGGCTAGCTCTCGCGCTAATCAAGCCCGAATATCGCCCGAAAAAATCCTGGCTTCTCGGGGCATTCGCTATTTTTACAATAATCATCGCGCTAGCAGACGCGACTGGCGTAAATCCATTTAAAAGTTTCTGGAGCAATTACGAGCGCATGGACGGCTGGGTGACTCTAGCCCACCTATTCCTTTACTTTGTCGTCGCGAGTTCAATTCTTTCCACGCGAAAATTATGGCGAAGATTGTGGCTTACGTCGCTCGGAGTATCCGTATTTTCCGCTTTTATGGGATTATCACAACTTTTTGGAGTTTCGGCTCTTGGGCAAGGCGGGGCAAGCGGACTTGCCGCGCGATTGGACTCGACCTTTGGTAATCCGATATACCTGGCAGTTTTCATGCTGTTCAATATTTTTATTGCGGCATTTCTTTTCGCGGAAAGTTGGCGTGAAAGCAAACCCGGGAGAAGACTTGGCATTTCTTTTGGATACGGATCCATTATTGCCCTTGATACGATAATTCTTCTTTTGACAGGAACGCGCGGCACAACACTCGGCCTTGTGGGCGGGGCATTGCTCGCACTCCTTATCTACGCTTTTTTCAATCAAGGCGCAAATTCCATTCGCTTGAGGGTGATTGCTATCGGGTCTATCGTCGTTGTCGCAATCATGGGAGTAGGCTTATGGCTTGCCAAAGATACGGCGTTCGTGAATTCGGTAGGATTTCTTGACCGGCTTTCGTCCATATCGATTGAAGACAATACAACCAAGTCGCGTTTTATGAATTGGGGAATGGCTTGGCAAGGGGTAAAGGAGCGTCCCATACTAGGATGGGGCCAAGAAAATTACGCGATTGTTTTTGACAAATACTACAATCCTAATATGTTCGGTCAGGAACAATGGTTTGACCGCGTTCACAATATTGTTTTTGACTGGCTTGTGGCCGGCGGATTCCTAGGCCTCATTGGTTACCTAATGCTCTACTTTTGCGCTCTGTGGTGTGTTTGGAGCGGCGGCCAGAATAACAGTCGTTCTTTGCAAGCGGAAGCAAGAGATAGAGATGTGGCGGTAAACACAGAAGCTTTCTCGACTGTTGAGAAAAGCATCTTGACCGGACTTCTTGCGGGATATTTTTTCCACAACTTGTTTGTATTTGACAATATTTCCAGTTACATTCTTTTCACGACCATTTTAGCTTACATCGCTTCGCGATTTGCGGAAACGCGCGATTCACCGACATTGTTGCCTTCCGTACAGATTCCGTATTCCGCGATGTCCGTTATCGCGGTTATCGCGGTAATAGCTGTTTTTGGTACGGCGTGGGAAGTGAATGGAAAAGCGCTCGCGCAGAACCGAGCGCTCCTCAAGGCCATTTCGCCTCAAATGTCTATAAATGTTTTCGAAATCGGCGCGAGAAATTTCTGGCCAAATGAACCCGAATCACACATCACGCTTGCGGCGGCGTATTACGCGACAGGGAATCCTTCTGAAGCGATCGCACAGCTCGAGAAGGCAGGAAAGCTTGCCACTGCCGGAGCCGCGGGCAGTTCTCTCAAGGATAAAAGCGACACATTGATACAGGAAGTCAATAAGACTGGAATAGGCGATGGTGTGCCAGAGCATGTAACATATTTCAAGGACGCAATTAAAAATATAAAGAAGAAAGCTAAGGAAGCCATACCGAACGTTGGTGAACAATTAAAAAAGGCAGAACAGGCCCAGGGAGCCGCTTCCCCGAGTAATGTTGAGAATATAAAGAAACAGATATCCGATATGGAATCTGTGATGTCTGTTCTGAGCGCGCTCGCAGGTAGCGCCTCTGACGTTCTTATCAGGGAAGTCCAAGATAAAAGACCCAGAGGATTGCTTAGGAACCTTGAATACTATAAAGAGTCCATTGCGTATGGAGCTTACGGGATTCAAGAAGCGCGCGAACAGCTTGTTCAGGTATCCTCGCGAATCGCCGGCAATCAGCAGATACCAAGCAATATCAGGGAAGAATTCCGCGCTCTGTCTGAAAATGAGATGGACCTGCAACAAAAGATGTCCCCAATGAGTGCCCGCTTCCCGCTGTTTTTGGGAATTCTATATAAGTCGTACGGAGATATAGAGAACGCCGAAAAATCATTTGCACGCGCGCATGAATTATCGCCTGGCAAACAGGTCATACTTTTCGAACTGGGAGCGAACGCTCAATCGCGCGGCAACAATGAAGAGGCACTTCGATATTTTAAAGAAGCATATGAACTGGCGCCAGAATTTACTACCGCGCGCATTTATTATGCCTCTACGCTCATTCGCTTTGGGCAGGAATCTGCCGCGGATGAAGTTCTTGCGCCGATGATGCAATCCGGCGTAGCCGCAGATCCGAATATTGCTTCCGCTTATGTCGCGAGGGGGCGTTACGATAAAATTGCGGAAATTTGGAGGGCGCGCGTAAAGGCAGTGCCGGGCGATATGCAAGCGCGGTTTACTCTCTCGGCGGCGCTAGTCGGGGCAGGGCAGCCGGCGCAAGCCATAGCGGAGCTTGATGAAGTGAAGGCGATAGACCCGAGCGCGAAAGCCCAGGTGGACGAATTCATCAAGCAGATACAGAGCGGAAGCATTAAGTAGTTAGTAGAAAGTAGTTAGTAGTGAAATGCAGGGTTTCTGAATCTCGTGTCTTTTACAGACTATTAATTACTAACTACTGACCGTCAGCTTGATTCAGTATCCACAAGGGCGGTTTTGATTTGCATAGCCGACAGAGTACAATTGACTCGTGAGTGCCATTAAGTTGTGGCGCTTCGAGAAAGTCGCGCAAGTACCCGCCTTCGGCGGGTACTGCGTTTTGCGCATTTTAGAGGCCTTTCTGTTTCGGGCATTTTCATTATTCCTGCTACGGGCTACTGGCTACAAGCTCCCGATTTGTCCGCGCTCGGCGCGGCCACAAATCGCAGTCCTGTATGGGCTACGGGCTCTTCATGCTTGTCAAAGTGCCTGCTAGTGCTACCCTTGATTGAGATTAGTCGGACATAGCCCGACTTCGTCAAGACTGCGTCGGACGTAGCGCGGAGGGCGGCGGCACTCACATTGACTTTCACTTTGGAGCTCGCACCTGTCCTCCGCGCTGTGTCAGACAAAAAAGTATTTCAATATTAAATTTGCTTGAATAAAAAGTTATCCACTTTTTTAAGTAAAGAAGATATTTTTGGCGATAACAATGCAATAATGATATAGAAAACGCATCTTCGCGTCTCACAATTGCGCAAGTGCGGGTCGATCTTAGCACTCTCAGGTATCAAAAAATGATATGGCAGCAAAAAAGAAAAAGAAGGCGAAGAAAAAGCACCGATAGTGCTTCTCGTGGGGTTACACTCCAAAAAACAATCTCTCCGATCCGGGGAGATTGTTTTTTAGTACAAGCTAACGTAATCGCATTCGCGATTGATTTAAGGTAGGATAAGTCGATGTCATTTTGGAGAGGTTTGTTAGGGAATGAAAATGCCGGTGCGCTCAGACGCGCAAGGCCCATTGTTACTGCCGTACAAATGTTTGAGGAGGTGATGAAGGCCCTGTCCGATGTGGAATTGCGCGAAAAAACTAAGGAGCTCCGCGCCATGCTTGGAGAGGGAAAAACCTTGGATGAGATTGCCCCGCAGGCGTTCGCGCTGGTACGAGAGGCTTCTAGGAGAACTTCAGGCGAGCGTCACTTTGATGTCCAGCTTATAGGTGGGGTGATTCTGCACAACGGCAATATAGCGGAAATGAGGACCGGTGAGGGAAAGACTCTCGTTGCGACCTTGCCCGCGTATCTTAACGCCCTTTCCGGCAAGGGCGTGCATATAGTCACGGTAAATGATTATCTCTCTCGCCGCGACGCGGTGTGGATGGGGCAAATATATTTCGCGTTGGGCTTGTCTGTCGGAGTTATCAATAACGAAGCTTCATTTCTATACGACCCTTCACACGCGACCGACGATAAAGAGCGCGACTTGCTAGGCGCGTTTAAGGTGATGCATGATTTCCTGCGCCCGTGTACTCGCACAGAGGCGTATGCGGCCGATATTACTTACGGAACAAACAATGAATTCGGTTTTGACTATTTGCGCGACAACATTGAATACAATCCGTCCACGCTTCGACAGCGCGCGCATCACTACGCGATAGTTGATGAAATAGATTCTATCTTGATCGATGAGGCGCGTACTCCGCTCATCATATCCGCGCCAGTTGCTGATGCTGAGCATCTATACGATCGCTTTGCGACAATCGCAAGCAAGCTCATTCCGGGTGAAGACTATTCGGTTGATGAGAAACACAAGCAGATAGAACTCTCGGATCTTGGTATTGAGAAGGCAGAGAAAGAACTTGGCATTGGAAATATATATACCGAGAAAGGGATCAAGTATGTACACCATTTGGAAACGGCCGTACGCGCGAAAGCGCTTTTCCATAACGATAAGGAGTACGTGGTTCGCAACAATGAAGTGGTTATAGTTGATGAATTCACCGGAAGATTACAGCCGGGTCGGCGGTGGAGCGAGGGGCTACATCAAGCCATAGAGGCGAAAGAGGGAGTTAGCATACAGCAGGAGTCGCGCACGTTCGCATCAATCACGTTCCAGAATTATTTCCGACTTTACGAAAAACTTGCTGGAATGACAGGAACAGCCATGACCTCTTCCGAAGAGTTCTACAAGGTATATGGCTTGAATACAGTCGCCGTGCCAACCAACAAGCCATCGGCAAGGATAGACCATGAGGATCTCATTTTTCAGACAGAACAGGGAAAATACAAAGCCGTCGCGCGCAAAGTAAAAGAGCTCCACCTTAAGGGCCAGCCAGTTCTTGTTGGTACGGCATCTGTCGAGAAGAACGAACTGCTTAGCGCGCACTTCAAGCAAGAAGGTATTCCGCACGAGATGTTGAACGCGAAGAACCATGAAAGGGAAGGGGAGATAATCGCGCAAGCTGGGCGTAAAAGCGGTGTGACTATTGCGACCAACATGGCTGGTCGCGGGGTAGATATTAAGCTTGGGGGAAATCCATGCAGTGCCGATGAGTACGAAAAGGTCAAATCGCTTGGAGGTCTGTACGTACTTGCAACGGAACGTCATGAAGCCAGGCGCATTGACAATCAATTGCGTGGACGCTCCGCGAGACAGGGAGACCCTGGCGAGACGGAATTCTTTGTCTCTCTTGAAGACTCTCTGATGAGAATTTTCGCGTCAGATATCATAAAGCGAGTCATGGGAACATTCAAAATTCCAGAAGACGAGCCAATATTCAATTCACTGATCACGAAATCCCTGGAAAAAGCGCAAACCCGCATTGAGGAAATGAATTTTGATATGCGCAAGCATGTTCTCGCATACGATGATGTTCTTAATATCCAAAGACAAAGTATTTATTCCCGCAGACGCGCTCTCTTAGTGGGCGGCCATGACGCGGTAGACGCTGAACTCGTAAGAATCAGCGAGGCGGATGAGAAGTTTGCTGGAATCGTATCTGCTAAAAAAACAGAGCTCGGTTCATCTTTCCATGAATTAGTGCAAAAGTTTCTTTTGCAAACTATCGATTTTCTCTGGGTCGATCATCTTGAGGCTATGGAATATTTGCGCTCAAGCGTGAATTTGCGCGCGTATGGCCAAAGAGATCCGCTAGTTGAATACAAAAGGGAAGGGCTGACAATGTTTCAACAGATGGAATCTTCATATGCAACTCAAGTCGCGAATATAATACCGAATTTAGTGGCCCCGACGCCAATGGGTCGGGGCCCCGACCAAGGCGTCGGGGTTATCCACAACGCGGTTCGCTCGATAACAAGGGGTATTCCAGTACCCAGTAAGGGGAAGTTTGAACGCAATGACAAGGTAGTCATAACCGACGGTACGGAAAACAGAGAGATGAAATTCAAGAAAGCTGAGTCGCTTCTAGCAACCGGTAAATGGAGGATAGTTAACGCCGGGTGAATCTCGGCAACCGAGATGAGACCGGATTACTGAACATCTCGGCAAATCTCGGACTAGGATTTGCTCGCGCGCGTACGCACCACGTCAGATAAAATTTGCAATTTGCAATTCTCAATTTGCAAATAATATCCCAATTTCCAATCTCCAATCTCCAAACATAATACATTTTTGCATGCACCCAACGTGCGCATTTTTTGTGATTTGGGTTTTTGTAATTTCATTTGCAAATTATCGCTTGGAATTTGCAAATTCAGCATGTTACAGTGCCAACTATATGAGTAATTACATTGCAACAATCGGACTGGAAATACATGCCGAGCTCAAAACTAAGACCAAGATGTTCTGCAATTCGAAGAATGATGCTGACGAGGCTCGTCTGAACTTTAATGTTTGTCCTGTTTGCCTTGCGCATCCTGGTACCCTTCCCGTTATCAACAAGGAAGCGGTGAGACATGTCCTCAGAGTGGGAAGGGCGCTTCAAGGGAAACTTGCCGATTATACGGAGTTTGACAGGAAGAACTATTTTTATCCCGATCTTCCGAAGGGATACCAGATTAGCCAATACGAGTTTCCTCTGGTCTCCGGCGGTTCGCTTAATGGGGTTCAAATTACCAGGATTCACCTTGAGGAAGACACCGCAAGTTCAATTCATGATGATAAAAACGGCGCGACAGAAATAAATTACAATCGTGCAGGGATTCCGCTCATGGAACTTGTTACAGAACCGGTTATCCGAAGCGCGGAGGAGGCGGGAAAATTTGCGCGCGAATTACAACTCCTTCTTCGCTATCTGGACGCAAGCGAGGCGAATATGGAAAAGGGAGAAATGAGAGTTGAGGCAAATGTTTCCGTTAGAAAAACGGAAACATTTGCCTCCGCAGACACACGCAAACTTAACGCGGACAACGCAGAAGAAATTCTTCCGCGCGATTCTGCATATAGTCTGCGGGATTCCGCGGTGCCACTAGGCACAAAGGTAGAGATAAAGAACCTGAATTCTTTCCGTATTATGGAGCGCGCAGTCGCTTACGAAATTAAGCGGCAGCAGGATTTGTTAGAACTTGGAGAGAAGGTTGCGCAGGAAACTCGTGGCTGGGATGAAAAGGCAGGGAAAACTTTTCCTCAACGGGTTAAGGAGGGGAGTGCAGACTATCGCTATTTTCCAGATCCCGATTTACCCTCATTGAGACTTTCACTAGCGCCCGATTTTGCAGACGAGGCTATTGAAAAGACAATGCCGGAGCTACCAGGAGAGCGCAGGAAACGCTACCTAAAACTTGGCATTAAATCCGAAGATGCGGAGCTGTATCTCCGGGATGGACGGCTCGGGAATTTCTTTGAATCGGTAACTGAATCATATAAGGCTAAATCAAGAGAATTAGTCCTTTCCTCAAACTATATTGCGAACGATTTAGTTAAATTAATCCGAGATATGCAAGAACGAGATTCAGAGACTCAAGCCGAGATTCCCATATCACCGGAACACTTCCAGAAAATCATAAGGATGATTTCTTCCAATAGAATATCTTCCAGAACGGCAAAAGACCTTTTATTACTATCTGTCAATCAAGGCGAAGATCCAGAGGAAATTGCGTTAAAAAAAGGATTGCTACAAACTGATTCGAGAAACATTGAGTCGGTAGTCGCTGAAATAATTCAGAAGAACCCGAAGGTTATTGCGGATTATAAAGTTGGTAAGCAAGCGTCATTGGAATACTTAATAGGGCAGTGCATGAAAACATTGCGAGGCGCGGCCGACCCAGTCTTAATCCGGAAGCTTCTTTTGAAAGAACTCGCTTAGCAGAGTAATCCACAGGTCAGCATTTCGATGATATCCTTTCTCGGATATCGTGTATATAATTCAGTGTATGTCAGATGAGCTAACAATTGATGGAGAACAATTCGTCTCGTCTAAACGAGCATCGGAGTTTAGCGGATATGAACAGGATTATATCGGTCAACTTGCTCGTGGCGGCCACATCAAGGCTCGCAGAGTTGGAGGACTATGGTACATATCGGTTGATTCTCTAACAAAATACAAAGAACACGCGGAAGAATATAAGCCAGAACCTCCGCTACAGGCCGATATAAAAAGTGATCCAGATTCTCTATTATCCTTTGATGGCAAAGCGTATGTTTCGGCTCCACGTGCCGCAAAACTAACGGGCTATAACCCCGATTACGTCGGTCAACTGGCGAGGGATGGCATTATATTATCAAGACAAGTTGGTAAGCGTTGGTACGTAGAAAGGGGGGGCATTATTAAGCACAAGGAGAGTAAAGATGCGCTCCTAGGGGCAGTACAGGCTCAATCCGTGGGACTTAGGAAGCATCCAGCTATTGAAACTGAGGACCGGGAAGATTCACACGAAGACTCGCCTCTGATGCGATATGTAAGCGATAATCGCGAGCTACTTCCTTCGACAGGCGAATCAGCAGATTTCGTGGCTGGGCCTGACGATATAAGATCTATCGGCCCATCTACAGGCGATTGGGTACAATCGGATGCCTACCCCATCGGCCCCTCAAGTGTGGCTCTGGAAGAAGAAGGCACAGATAGTGTGCAAAAAGGTACACATATAATCCCAATACGGATACATCACGGTAACAAAAAGATGCCTCATCCACTGGTTATTAGTAATATGCCTGTTCCTGTAGATTCTCGAAGTTCCATGTTGCCGATGTTATTGCCCGTAGGGTTAGTAACTATCGTAATCGTGCTTTCATTCAGCTTCCTTTCACTGAAGAAATCCTCAACGTACACCAGTACTGGTAGAGCTTCGGCACAAATAGCAAGCGTCGGGGCAACCTTCATTGGCAAAATTGGTGGTTTCCTGGAGAAGTGGTTAGTCCCTGAACTTATCTATCAGAGGGCACAATAGGCAATCTCTCGAGCAGATAATAATCCGGGATCTCTAATAAGAATCTAGTTATTCTTGATGTTCAACTGTTCGTATATCAGACATATATATCGACAAACTACTCACATTTCAACATATATCAGTTCACTTCTTATAGCATTCTCGCCGAAAGGATAAGTATCTAGTTGTGCATACAATTACCTCTAGGCAGTCTACGTCAATCTGCGGAATCGCGGAGTCAGATTATATATAACACCAGTACTATAGGACTTACCTCGTATAGCCGAGATCTAGAGTCCTAATTAACTATCTTTCTGCACATGCTCGGCGTAGCATTCTCTTTGAATCTTCAGACTTATAACATACCCCACGCATTGCATCTAGCATCGGTATTGGACAGGGCATGCCTACCTACGACTATATGCAATAACTGAGAAAGACTATCTTTCTGACATCTTCCACCTACGAGTGCTTGAGTCGGACTTATCCACATATTTATGCATTATCAATACACAAGTTATCCGGAATATCTAGTAGAATTATAGACATTCTTGTTCGCTCACGCTACTAAGTTAAATCATGTCCTCGGATGAAATATTTTTTGATGGAGTTCAATACGTTTCGACATCCTCGGCTGCAAGTTTGAGTAATTTGACGCGCGATTATATCGCGCGTCTTTGCCGAGAGGGTAAGCTTGTCTCGAGGCGTGTCGGTAAGAATTGGTATATATCGCATCCGCCACTCCAATCTTTTCTTGTGGAGCATGCATATTCCCTTGATAAGCAACGCGAGGAACTTGCGCAACAGCGAGTGATGGAGTATCAGGCACATGTTAATAGCGTGAAGCCTTCTTTTGATAAGACACCTGAATCTCCAAAACTGAAACAGATTCAAAACGGCTCGGCGCGTCATTTATCTTCGCGCGGTGAGGTTTCTTTCGTAAGAAAATCTTCTACAAATATACGCGAACACATAGTCAGTGCATTTGCGTCAAGAAACACGTATCTACCAATTGGTCTTGGCGATGCGGCTTTGCATCTTGCGTCTAACACAGCCAAAGCACTGATTCCTACCTCACTGGAGCTACTGCATAAAGTCACCGCACTTGTCGTCGCGCTCTCGCTCACGTTAGGCGCATACGCAATGGTGGATGCGAAGTTTGCACGATATGCTGGCGAATCACTCATGGATGTTACAAGAGCTATGCGTAATCCCATTTCAGTTATTTCTCTCAGTGAGGATATCAAAAACCAACTCGCTACCGTTGCACTCAATCCAACTGGAACATTTTCCGGAGCAATGTCGCAGTTAGCACGCACATTCAGCAGTGAGGTCGACAGACTCGTCTATTCAATAACTTTTCCCGATTCATTAACTGGCGCGCGAGATTCTATTTCTTCAGGCGGTTCTCATTTTGCAGATGCTGATACGCGCGCGTCTGTAGCGGTGCGCATCTACCCGCGTGCTCTTTGTAATGCCACCTCCACGCCGGCCGAAACCATTAGCGGAACCAAGTCGACATCCGACATCTCCTCCGCCACGCAGACAACAAAAGGTTTTTAGTTAGAATAAGAAGCGAGAATATTGTCTATCGCCGCCGCGGCTTCGTGCGGCCCTTTTACTTCCACTGTTTGTATTCCTGTCGGGATAACTACGGCATCGTTGCCGCCTTGCGATAGGTCATCGCCGACGAAAAGCATATCTCTCGGCTCTACGCCGAGCCGATTTGCAAGCCATTTCACGCCGTGCGCCTTGTCAATTTCTTTCGCCGTGATATCAATCGCTGTTCTTCCCGAAATACGTGCAATCATTCCAGAAAGTTTTGGGTCGAGAGAATCTTTAAGTTTCTTGCGCTTCGCGCGGTTTGGGTCCCACGCGGCTTTCATATCGGGAGGGGCGTCCACGCCGAGTCCGGCGAACGTCACTTGCACATCGCGCGCGAGGAACAACTCGCCCCAGCGCGGCGCATCTTGGAGGACGCCCGTTTTCTCTATCGCTTCCTTGAACGCCTGCATAATGTTTGTGTATTCTTCCTTTGTAAACGCAAATTTATAAATACTTCGCCACTTGCCGTTCTCATACACGTAGCACTGCGCGGCAGTGTCGGGAAATAAATATAAGCGGCTCAAATCGGCTTTCTTCGGAAGCGCGGGCAAAAGGCCTTTTTCCATTCGAGAGAAACTTGCCCCTGACATTATGGCAACTGGTACGCGCTTCAGAAGCTCATACAGTCCGTTTGCCACATCGTGTGTCGGCGGCTGAAAGCTTTCCGCTATAGTGTTATCGAGGTCAAACAATACGGCGCGTGGACATTTTGTTGCACCGGAAGTTGGACTCATATGCTTGGTTGGCTCTCGGTCTTTTTTGCCCTGGATTTATACCACTCGTTAAGAAGCGGCATGAATGAAGTAATGATGATCGCGAGAATAATCGGAGTTATGTACCGATCAACTTGCGGAAAGATTTCTCCCAGGAAATATCCCGAGAATGTTACTCCCGCACCCCAAAGAATTCCACCAGCGACATTGTATGCCAGAAATGTTCGATAGCGCATGCCCGCTATGCCTCCAAGTATTGGAGCAAATGTGCGTACTATGGGTACGAAGCGAGCGAGTACGATTGCAAGTACGCCATGTTTTTCGTAAAACACTCTTGTCTTCTCTACATGAGATTTGCGAAAAAATCGCGAGTCTTCGCGCTTAAAAAGCGCCGGCCCGACTTTTGTGCCGAACCAGTAGCCAGTGTTGTCGCCCAAAATTGCCGCAAGGGTGATAAGAGGCAACAGGAACCACACATTAAAAAGTCCGTGCGATGCGAGAAGGCCGGCCGTAAAGAGCATGCTTGAGCCAGGAAGAAAGAACATGAAAAAAATGCCGGTTTCGGCGAATACGGCCGCGAATAATCCGGGATAGCCGACCAATCGAACAAACTGCTCCAACTCGCCTTGCGGTAAATATGCCATTGTAGTGGTTTATAGTTTACAGTCCAAGTCTTGAATCCCAAAGCACCAAAGGTGAGACCTTAAAAATCCCCAAGGCCTCGCCTTAAATGCATACCGCAATCAAACAAATGACTGCGGGATAGGGAACTTCTTACACAGCGCGCGGACTTTCGCGTGAATTTTCTTGAGTTTGGAATTCGCATGCGCGCGTTTGCTGAAATTCGCGAGATATGCCTTGCGCCCGGTTTTCTCCGCGGAAAGCTGCTCGTCCTTTACTATATCCATGACATCAGCAATCCAATTTCCGATCATCCGCATCTCGCGTTCCTTCATGTTGCGCGTCGTTATTGAGGGTGTTCCTATGCGTATGCCGCTCGGATAGAAGGGAGACGAAGGCTCATCAGGTATCGTGTTTTTGTTGGTAGTCAGACCGATTGCGTCAAGAGCGATCTCCAGAATAGCGCCGCGTCCAGTTCCGCACTTTACAAGAATCATGTGATTATCGGTGCCGTTGCTTACTATTTCAATGCCTCTTTTCATAAGAGCGCCGGCGAGAGTTTTTGCGTTCGCCACTATTTGTTTGCCATAGGCACGGAATCTTGGCGTTGAGGCTTCCTTGAGCGCGACGGCGATGCCGGCCGTCGTGTGATTGTGCGGCCCTCCCTGCAGATTCGGGAAGATGGCGCGATCAATCTTGGCCGCAAGTTCTGGGTCTTTGGCCAGACCCTTTTCCGTTACCATAATCATGCCTCCGCGCGGACCGCGAAGCGTTTTATGGGTTGTCGTGGTAACAATATGAACATAGGGTACGGGGCTTGAATGCGCTCCGGCAACAACAAGACCGGCTATGTGCGCGATATCTGCCGCCAGGTACGCGCCAACACTGTCCGCAATCGCGGCAAGTTCCTTGAATGGAAATTCACGGACGTAGGCCGTCGCGCCAACCCATATCAGTTTCGGCCTGTGTTCTTTCGCGAGACGAGCAATCTCATCAATATCAAGATATCCGTCTGGCTTGACGCCGTACTGCACGGCTTTGTAGAACATGCTGGTCGCGCTCGCTTTCCAGCCATGCGTGAGGTGTCCTCCTGCGGTAAGGAGATGCCCCATTATGGTGTCGCCAGGGCTGCATGTTGCGAGATACACGGCAAGATTCGCGGGCGAACCGGAATATGGCTGCACGTTGACATACGGCACGCGAAAAAGTTTCTTCGCCCGATTTCGCGCGATGTCTTCAATTTTATCTATGACCTCATTGCCGCCGTAATAACGCGCATTGGGATACCCTTCCGAATACTTGTTAGTCAACATTGACCCCATTGCTTCAAGAACCGCACGCGACACAATATTTTCCGACGGAATGAGTTCCACGCCCTCTGCCTGTCGTTTCCCCTCCGCTATTAAAGCCTTATAAATTTCTGAGTCCTGCTTCCGTATGAATTTATAGTCGCTCATGAAAATGTATGAAATGAATAATGCTCTACCATACCATATTTAATTAGGCCTGTTATCAAGATTGCGGAAGCCGGCTACCGTAAGTTCGGCCTTGATGGGAGGGTGCGGGTCGTATCCCTCGAGCGACACATGCTCGGGTCGGAACGTGTCAATGCTCGTCACCGCATCGTCTATTTTTACCGCGGGAAACGGTCTTGGCTCGCGCTCGAGCTGTTGCCTTATTGCCTCTTCGTGGTCTTCGTAAAAGTGAACATCGCCAAATGTGTGTACGAACTCGCCAACCTCGCGTCCCAATATTTTTGCCACGACATTCGCGAGTAGCGCATAACTAGCTATGTTGAACGGGACGCCGAGGAAAATATCGGCGGTTCGCTGGTAGAGCTGAAGCGATACTTTCTCATGTTTGATATTGAGCTGATACATGTTATGGCAGATGGGAAAGTGGTTGGCTTCGTCGGGCTTGGCCATTGTGTAGAGATATTCTGGATTCCATGACGTAACGATTGCGTTGTGGCAGCTGGGGTCATTCCGCAATTCCTCGACGGCCCACGCTAGCTGGTCTATGCCGCGCCCGTCTTTAGCCGGCCAGCGGCGCCACATGTCGCCGTAAATATGGGGAAGCGCGCCGTGTTCTTCGGCAAATTCAGAATCTCCTTTTATTTTCGAGACGAATTCTTCCTTGGTCATTTCCTGCCACTTGTCCTTTTTCGCACGTTCCATATACATGCGATACGGATAGTCGTCCCATATATGCACGTTGTTGTCGACGAGATATTTGATGTTGTTCTGTCCGCTCATGAACCAATACAACTCATGCAAAACTCCATTCCAGTAGACCTTCTTTGTCGTGAGAAGAGGGAAACCTTCTGATAAGTCAAAACGGATTTGTCGGCCGAAAGCTCCGATCGTCGCCTTGCCGTGTCCTGCGTCAATCTGCCGGTCTCCTTTGTCGAGGAGTTCCCGCATCAGGTCAAGATATTGGTACTCGGGGTGCATGGAGAGTTTTTAGTTTTTAGTTTTTAGTTTTGAGCCGCCCCTCTTCTTTTGCGGTACGAAATGTTTCCAGTTGTTTTTTGCATAGCGCCCGTTCTTTTGATAGGTTTGCTTCGGCGGAGAAGAAATCATTGAAAAAGTGATTTGCGCGATTTCCATTCCGGGGCGCAGGATAATCGGGATGTTATTTTGGTTGGTTATCTCAAAAGTGATGTTGAGGAAATGTCCCGGGTTTATGATTCCTGCGGTGTTGTGAATCATAAGCCCGACTCGCGCTAGCGAGGATTTCCCCCCGACCTGTATAAGGTAGTGGTCGGAGCCGAAAAATTCTTTTGATATGCCGAGAACGGAGACGCCGGGGTGCAAGACGAACTCATCGCCGTCTTTGATCTTTATCTCGCGTGTTTTCGCGAAGATTTTTTTGACTGGGTCCACGAACTGCGTGTTGTTCTCGTCGTTAACTATGAATTGATTTCCGAGCGAGATGTCGTACGAAACTGGTTGAAGATGCTTCTCGCTAAAGGGCTTCAGGACAATGTCGCCTTTCTTGACTGCTTTCAGAATATCAACATCAGATAAAAACATAGGAGT
>MFLD01000023.1 GCA_001781465.1 Candidatus Kaiserbacteria bacterium RIFCSPHIGHO2_02_FULL_49_16 | reverse complement strand
GGGTATAGGAAAGAGAAAGTATCGTGTATAGAGTATGACGGAAGAATTGACACAAGAACCAAAAAGCAGGCCTGAGGGTGATATTGCGATGCAGTTTCTGCTAGACGAAAGTAACATTCCTCTCGCAAATAATCGTGATACAGTGAGATTTATTATCAGTGAAATTCAAGAAATTGCGCGGACAGCATATACTTCTGGAACAAGAAGTATAGACCAAAACACCTTTCTAACGCGCTTTAAAGATGTGGCGAGGCAACTGGTTCGAGATTTCGGGAAGAATGAGGGCGACATTCTTCAAATCTTGCCACCGTATCGAGAAGAGATGGCCGATTTGGTTGCTAATGCGCTAAATGCACATTTCATTGGCTATATTCGGTCATATAAGAACGGACCAGGAGGTATTTTTAGTCCAGCAGGTGAAAGCATAAACGAAGACAATGCAACTTATGAAGCGCGACGAAAGTACATACAGGAGTTTACTTCTTTGGTCAGTGAAATCTTAATACTGACTCAATCTTTCGCAAAGAGTAGCGATAGAACGAAGAGCGGCAAGGAATTGAACGGACGAGTTGGTATTCTCGCTCAATACCGCTCCACAGAGTTTGTACAATCTCTGTTCAACGGCTCGCTTTTGCGACGAGTTCTTGATACAAACAAGATTCATTGGAATGACCAAAAGATAAGAAGTGTTTTTACCCCTGGTGTAATACTTAATTTAGTGTATACGAACAGAAAATATATTGAGACCACCTTCGTGCGCATAGCACAAGCGTATGACCGATTAACGATGAAAGACGAAAATGGTCGACCTACTGAACTTTTGAAAATACTCAATCAAAGTTTAACTACTAACGATACAAAATGGCAGTCAGAAGAAGCAAAAAATCTTTTTACACACCATGCTATACGACATATACTTACGAGAAATATAGAAAGCATAGAAAAGGCAATCGTTGACATTGGTGAGTATTATCGTACAAATCTCTCGACCATCAGCATACTTAGTGCCCTGAATAGTGATCCGTCGGCTAGACAGTGGACAAAGAGTGAAGTGGGAAGCGTATTCACTCACAATATTCGTCAATTTTTGGCAGTTTATTATAGGGATGACTGCGTACGCGCAGCGAAACGATTTGCACAAGGTGAGATTTCAGTTTCCTTCTATAAAGTCACACATAACAGAAAGCTCGTTAGCAGTGAGTCCACTAATCATTAAAGATGAGTGTATGTATAGTTGTTATATCGCTCATATCATTACGCCGAAGGAGGTTTTACTCAATGGATTGTGGTTTGGAGTTAAGAAACCCAAGCGGGCGGTTATTTGGGTGCACGGGCTTGGGAGTTCGGTGTTTAGCAAGTTGGATGTCATCGAGAAATTGGCGGACAAAAAAACGGCGGTGATCTCGTTCAATAATCGCGGACACGACAAAGTGAGCAGGATTGCTCATGTGGGGGAGAGAAAAATAGGCAAAACAGATATTGGTGGTGGAGCGCACGAAGTATTTACAGATTGCGTTGATGACATTCAGGGGGCAATCAATTTCGTTCGCAGAGCGGGAGTAAAAAATATCTATCTGGCGGGACATTCTACAGGATGTCAGAAGTCAATCTATTGGGCGGGCAAAAAGCGCGGCCGCGGAATCAAGGGAATTATTTTACTCGCCCCGATAAGTGACTACTCTCTTGCGGTTCGAGATCTTGGTATGAATAAACTACTTAAGGTATTGAAAGTTGCACGCGCGCTCGTTAAACGGCGAAGGCCGAATATGCCACTTCCGAATGTTCCATGGGGAATACCATGCGACGCCCAAAGATTCTTGAGTCTATATTCTCCCGACAGCGCGGAGGAAATATTTACGTACGCACAGCCGAAGAAAGTCCCCCGTCTTCTCAAGTCGGTTAAACTTCCAACACTTGTCGTTTTCGCAAGCAAGGATGAGTTCGCGGACAGACCCGCCAAGAAAATAGCTGATTGGTTTCTAAGAAATACTAAGGCCAATCTGCAAACGCTGATAATCCCGCGAGCAACTCACGGTTTTCGCGGAAAAGAAATCCAGGTCGCATCCGCGATAAAAAAATGGATTAGGACGCACTAATTTGAATTGTATGCTAATCGCATCGAACACATTTGGTACATAGAAAGACATTTCGCTTGCGCTCTTTACTTATAAGGGCCGGTCGGGCATTATAAGTATATATGGGAAACATGGAGAGCGAAAGCAGAAAACGGACGAAACGGAACCAGTTGCGAAAGATAATACTTGAAACTATAAAAGCTGTCGGGTTTCTCAGCGTAGCACTCGTTGTTCCAAACGTGTTGGGGGCGATGTACAAGATGGGGCTCATTGCTTCTCCTCAGCAAAAAAGCGTTGTTGAAAGCGCTACTAAACGACTAGTGCGCACCGGACTATTAAAATGGCGAAACAAAAGATTACGCCTGACGCGAAAAGGCGAGCAAAAATTGAGGACCCTTACTTTGTCGGAATATACGCAAAAGATTATCCGCGCGTGGGACAAAAAATGGCGGATACTTATTTTTGATATACCGGAACGCAGAAAGGGATTGCGGAAAAAGATAAGAAATACACTGCAGGCAATCGGCTTTGTGCGGTTGCAGGACAGCGTCTGGGTTTACCCATACGATTGTGAAGACCTTATTACATTGCTGAAAGCCGATCTCCGCGTGGGGGACGACATGCTGTATATTATTGTCGATGTCATTGAACGGGACGCAAAACTGCGACGCCGCTTTGGGATTTAAAAGTACTCCATACTTATCAGGGCCGACCGGCCCTGATAAGTATGGGATTTGGGGTATGAAATATGGAGTATGCGGATATTTATGTCATAAATTTGGCTCTATACCCAAAGAACAAACACGCTACACTCTATTTCTCGGGTAATTTCGTTTGTGCTAATATGACCCGCAATGACGGAAGGAATACATGTTGCGTTGGCGCCGGAAGTCATCGGCAACTTGTGGGGGCTCCCCATCACAAACACCTTGCTCATGAGCTGGGCGGTTATTATCATTCTAGGAATTCTCGCATACCTAATCGGTAGCAACGTAAAGCTGGTTCCCGGCCGGCTTCAGACGCTGTTGGAGTCGCTCTTTAGCTTCGTGTACGACTATATCGCCGAAACGCTTGAGAGCAGGGACATGGCGCGCAAATTTTTTCCCCTGCTTCTCACACTCTTTCTTTTCATATTCACTGCGAACATGTTCGAGTTCACTCCCGGCATTGGAAGCGTCGGGTTCTTGCATAATGGAGAATTTTCTCCGCTTTTCAGAAGCGCAAACACTGACCTGAACGCGACTCTGGCTCTCGCGATAATCTCGTTCTTTGTCATTGAAATAACGGGAATTATGGCGATAGGAATATTTAAGTACTCACAGAAATTTCTCAATTTTCATTCGGTGATGGGATTTGCCGTCGGAATAATAGAATTCTTTTCCGAACTCGCGCGACTCATATCTTTCTCCTTCCGTCTATTCGGCAACATTTTCGCGGGAGAAGTACTGATTCTTGTGGTGAGTTATTTCGTGCCGTATTTCCTACCTGTGCCGCTCATGATGTTTGAGGTCTTCGTGGGCTTTATACAAGCCGCCATCTTTGCTCTCTTAACCCTATTTTTCATAAAAATAGCCATTACGGAGCCGCACTAAAGTCAGTATTCCGTATACAGTACTCAGTATCTGGTATTTTATATCGTGCATATGGTATAAATACGGCATAAGTTGAGAAACATTATCAGCATTACTAATTAAAAATAAGATATGGAATTAGAGTCAGCAAAAGCATTAGGAATGGCGTTGGCGGTTGGACTGGGTGTTTTGGGTCCCGGAATCGGCATCGGTCTTATCGTGTCCAAGGCGCTCGAGGCTATCGGACGCAATCCGGAAGCGGCGGGCAAAATTACTCCGATGATGTTCATCGGTATAGCGTTTACCGAGGCGTTGGCCATTTTCGCCCTAGTTATCGGCTTTATAGTCAAATTCGTTTAATTTTGGATGCAATGCTAGGCGCGCGAGGACTTCAATCGAGGCGTATTGGAAATACGACGAGAGCGAAAGTCTGAAGTGCAACGACGCAGTGCGCCAAAATTAAACGGAATTAGTTCAACTGTTACATTGCATGAATGAATTATTAACGGTCTTCGGCGTCAATTGGAAGCTTCTGCTTGTTCAGGGCGTCAATTTCGCGCTGCTGTTGGCCGTTCTCACATATTTTCTGTACAAGCCGGTTTTGAGAATGATAGATGAACGACGGCAGAAAATCGCAGAGGGAGTGCGCACGGCAGAGGCGGCGGCAGTAAAGCTCGCGGAAGCGCAAAAGAAAGGGGATGGAATCGTTGGAAACGCGTCGCGTGAAGCCGAATTGCTGGTGAAGACCGCGCGCGCTCGCGCGGAAGAGAAAGGCTCCGAAATCGTTAAGTCTGCCGAAGCGCGCGCACAGGGAGTTCTCGCGGACGCGGCTACGCGCGCGGAGGAGGCGAAACGACAGGCGATTAAAGAAAGTGAGAAGGAAATTGCAAGAGCCGCGATGCTTGCCGCGGAGAAGATTTTGCTTGCCCGCAGTAGCCTTGGCGAAGGCGGGAGAGGGAACAGACATTAGGGTGTAGCCACTAGAGACAGGAAATGCATTTACGAATTCACTAAACCCTATACCCTAATAACTAATAAATATGGATAAGGCGTACGCAAAGGCACTGTGGAATATACTTGAAGGCGGGGCGAAACCTAAAGGCGCGTTGAATACATTGCACGAATCGCTCAAGGCACGCGGACGTCTTGGTCTATTGCCCAAAATTGCGCGCGCATTTGCGCTCATTGCCGCTCGCGCGGAGGCAAAGAATGTCGTTGTATTGAAAGTCGCGCGAAAATCAGATTCGAGGCGGGCACTTAACGAAGCTGGGGAGTTACTGAAGGACGCAGGAGTAAGACCGAGCGATGTCAAAATCGATATTCAAGAAAATTTGATAGGCGGTTGGAGGCTAGAAGGCAGAGAGCGCTTGCACGATGCGAGCCACAAAGCGCAGTTGATGGATATTTATGAGCGAGTTTCGGAGGGATGATTCCAGTGTTATGATGCGTCATTCTTTTTAATAAAAGACCTCGAATATGGAACAATCAATCGTACAGAAAATCATAAACGAAATTGAGCGCTACACTCCCAAAGCTGGCGTAGAGCATGTTGGGAAAATCACGTCTGTCGGCGATGGAGTTGTCGCGATTGACGGGCTTTCGCGCGCTGTGATGGGCGAAATTGTCGAGTTCGAGGAAACGGCTGGAAAGACGCTCGCCAAAGGAATGGATTCCGGCGGCGCTCTTTACGGTCTTATTCTTAACCTCGAAGAAGACGGCGTGCGAGCGACTATTTTGGGCGATTCAGCGCGCGTACACGAAGGAATGACCGTAAAATCCACCGGGAGGATTCTTTCCGTCCCATCGGGCGACGAACTTTTGGGGCGCGTGGTGAGCGCCTTGGGCGAGCCGCTTGACGGCAAAGGACCTTTTGCAAAAACAACGATGATGCCGGTAGAAAGGGAGTCATACGGAGTAATAGACAGAAAAATGGTCTCTGTTCCTCTTCAAACGGGAATTAAGGCAATCGATTCAATGATTCCAATCGGGCGCGGACAGCGCGAGCTGATAATCGGAGACCGCTCGACTGGAAAAACCACCATTGCGATTGATGCAATAATCAACCAGAAGAACGAACCCGCCGACAAACGTCCGATTTGTATTTATGTGGCTATTGGGCAAAAGGAATCCAAAACTGCGAGAATCGTCGCGCAACTCACAGAGGCGGGCGCGATGCCGTACACAATAATAGTAGATGCGCCTGCTTCCGCCCCCGCGTCTCTGCAATTTTTGGCGCCGTACGCTGGCGTTGCAATTGGCGAATATTTTATGGACAAAGGGCGCGATGTACTCGTGATTTACGACGACCTTTCAAAACAAGCGACGGCCTACCGCCAGCTTTCACTGCTCTTGCGGCGACCGCCAGGCCGAGAGGCATATCCAGGCGACATTTTCTATTTGCATTCTCGGCTTCTTGAGCGGTCTGCTTGTTTGAGCGAGGAAAAAGGCGGCGGTTCCCTGACCGCGCTTCCGATTATTGAGACGCAGGACGGCGATGTCGCTTCGTATATTCCGACAAACGTCATTTCAATTACCGACGGGCAAATTTTCCTAGACTCATCGCTGTTCAACAAGGGAATTCGCCCAGCGATTGATGTCGGCATTTCAGTTTCGCGCGTGGGCTCAAGCGCGCAGACCAAGGCCATGAAATCGGTCGCTGGAACTCTTCGGCTGGTTCTGGCGCAATTCCGAGAACTTGAAGCATTCATGCAATTCGCGCAGGACTTGGACAAAACGACCGCGGAGCGGATTGAATCCGGCCGGAGAATGGTTGAGGTCTTGAAGCAAAAAAACGGCTCGCCGATTCCCATGGAAAAACAGGTCGCCGTCCTTTACGCCGCCGACAAGAAATTTTTTGCCGATGTTGCGATTAAGAACGTGAGTAAAACGGAGACGGCGCTGGTTGAATTTTTGGACGGGCAATACTCAAAGGAGCTTGCGGAAATCAAAAAGACTGGCGCGGTGTCTGATGGGTTAAAGGCAAAGCTGAATCGGGCGCTGGAGGAATTCAGGTTGGCGCATAAGGAACTTTTCACCGATAAGTAATAATCTTTCGACAAGCTCAGGATGTAAGATTTTCTAACTCGCTCCGCTCGTAACAAAATCTAACATGGCATCTCTCAAAAGTCTAAAAATAAAAATCCAGTCGTACAAAAAGACCGGCACCGTTACGAAAGCGATGCAGGCGGTTTCTGCCGTGAAAATGCGCAAGGCGCAGGAACGCGCTCTCTCCGGCCGTGCGTACGCTGCTACATCACTTTCAATTTTGCAACGCCTTTCCGGCACTTCGGATGTAAAGCGTCACTCGCTCCTACAAAAAAAAACAGGCAAAACGTGTTTCGTGATAATTACGAGCGACAAGGGGCTAGCGGGCTCATTAAACAGCGCCGTAATACGCAAGGCTGAAGCCGAAATATTGAGGTTAAACCTCAATAGAGGAGATATCGTGATTATCGCGGTTGGGCGCCGCGGAGGAGAATATTTCGCTTCGCGCGGCTACGATGTGAGGTTAAAGTTTGAGAACGTCGCGGACGGCGTCTCCGAAGAAGAAATGAGAATGATTACCGACGAGGTTCTGAATTGGCACGAAGAAGGAGAAATCTCGGCGTGCGTCGTCGCGTACACGAATTTCATATCCACATTCGAGCAGGAACCGGTTATCCGGCAAATAGTTCCGATAACCGCGGAAATGTTCGCGCTCATGGTCGCGCGCATCAGGCCCGCGAAGGGCAAGTATTCTCCCGTACCTCAAGATGAGAAAGCGGCAGGCCCCAGCGTTTATACGATAGAGCCGGACGCTGACGAAGTGCTTCGAGCCCTCTTGCCCAAGCTCTTGAACATTGCGGTTTTTCACGCGCACATAGAATCCAAGGCGTCCGAACATTCGGCTCGAATGGTCGCGATGAAAAGCGCCACCGACAAGGCGAAAGAAATGGCGAGTACCTACACGCGCACGTTCAACAAGGTGCGCCAGGCGGCCATCACGCGCGAAGTTTCTGAAATTACGAGCGGGATTGAGGCGATGAAGTAAGGAGTAGCGTTTAGCGAATAGCGTATAGCGAATAGAAATATGGAAAAAGAAAGACCAACGGTTGGTACTGGTATATTCATCAGAAAAAACGGGAAAATTTTGATGGGAAAACGAAAGGGAACTCTTGGCGGAGGTACGTGGGCGTTGCCAGGGGGACATTTGGAAATGGGCGAAACATTTGAAGAGTGCGTCACGCGAGAGATCTTTGAAGAAACCGGGTTGGAGGTACAAAATATTAAATTCATAACTGCTCAAAATAATATATTTGACGATGGGATATCCAGGCATTTTGTGACCCTGCTTTTTTCCGCCGACTGGAAATCCGGCGAACCGAAGAATCTGGAACCGGACAAATGCGAAAGATGGGAGTGGTTTACCTGGGGAGATTTTCCGGAACCATTATTTATCCCCACTAAGAATTTTATTGAGACCGGAATCAATCCGCTTGAAATATAAGCATTTTCACTATAGACTGCTAACCACTTACTACAAATATGTCCACAGGAACAATCACGCAAATTATCGGCTCGGTTGTGGATGTGCATTTTGAAGAGGGACTGCCGGCGATTAAAAATGCTCTTACCGTACAAAATCCGACTAAATCTCGCGGTAGCGATAAGAAGGAAACTTTCGTTCTGGAGGTGGCGCAGCACTTAGGGTTAAATCGGGTGCGGTGCATCGCGATGAAGGACACGGCGGGGCTCGCGCGAGAAGCGGAAGTGAAAGATACGGGCTCGCCGATATCGGTTCCTGTCGGAGAATCATCTCTCGGAAGAATGTTCAATGTTATCGGAGACCCCATCGACGGCGGGGAAGAAATTGCAAAAAACACTCGACGGCTTCCAATTCATCGCGACCCGCCCGCGTTCATGCGGCAAAGCACAAAGGCGGAAGTTTTTGAGACCGGCATTAAGGCGGTTGATTTGATGACGCCATTTATCAAGGGCGGAAAGGCCGGACTCTTCGGAGGCGCGGGAGTCGGGAAAACAGTTCTTATTCAGGAACTCATACACAATGTGGCCTCGGAGCACGGCGGATATTCTGTGTTTGCAGGTGTGGGCGAGCGCGTGCGCGAGGGCAACGACTTGTATCACGAAATGAAAGATTCTGGCGTGCTTGAAAAAACCGCTCTCGTTTTTGGTCAAATGAATGAAGTTCCAGGAGCTCGCGCGCGCGTCGCGCTTTCTGGGCTCACGATGGCAGAAGCGTTCCGAGACGAGGGAGGGAAGGATGTACTTTTCTTTATGGACAATGTGTTTCGTTTCGTTCAGGCGGGCTCCGAAGTCTCCTCTCTCTTGGGGCGCGTGCCTTCAGCGGTTGGTTATCAGCCGACGCTCGCGGAAGAAATGGGGCTTCTGCAAGAGAGAATCACTTCGACGAAGGAGGGCTCTATCACTTCAGTGCAAGCAATTTATGTTCCCGCAGACGACTTGACTGACCCAGCGCCCGCGACGACATTCTCACACCTTGATTCGACGATTGTGCTCTCTCGCGCGCTGGCATCGCTCGGAATCTATCCGGCAATCGACCCGCTTGAATCCGGCTCGTCGGCGCTCACTCCGGAAATTGTCGGCGAGGAGCACTACAGAGTGGCAAACGAAACTCGGCGCGTTCTTCAGAGATACAAAGACCTTCAAGACATAATCGCAATCCTAGGAATTGAGGAACTTTCAGAGGAAGACAAGCGATTGGTATACCGAGCGCGCAAAATCCAAAGATTTCTTTCCCAGCCGTTCCGCGTTGCGGAAGTGTTCACTGGCTCGAAAGGCAAGTTTGTCACGCTTGCCGAAACTGTCAGAGGATTCGGCGAAATTCTCGCGGGCAAGCACGATGAGTTAAACGAACAAGCGTTTTATATGAAGGGGGGAATTGATGAAGTAATTAGCCACTAGGGTCTAGGGTATAGGGAATTTACTAAACCCTAAACCCTAAACCCTAAACCCTATGCAAAAGACTTTCCATCTCACAATCTCAAGCGTCGGGGAAACGCATTTTGACGGGGAAGCAGTCTCGGCAACCTTGCCCGGTTCCGACGGCGAGCTCACCATTCTCGCTCATCACGAGCCGTTTGTGACAGCTCTGAAAAACGGATCTATTACCGTTCAAACCGCGGGAGGCGAAAAAAGAAGTTTTGCAAATGAAAACGGTATTCTAGAATTTTCCGGAAACAAGGCAGTCGTACTCCTATAAATAATTTGCAATTCCCAAAAATCAATTTGCAAATAAATCCTAAATTACAATTCTCAAACAATATCGTTTGTAGATTGATGTCTTGGGATTTTGTTTGCAAATTGCAAATTATTTTGCATGTCAAAAAGATTTCAGAAGAGGGTGGAAGACTTTACATGCGAGCACTGTGGCGAACATGTCACAGGCGATGGCTATACCAATCACTGCACGAAATGTCTTTGGAGCAAGCATGTTGACATTAATCCCGGAGACAGGACCAATACCTGCGGCGGTCTAATGAAACCGACGGGAACAGAAGGCACAGTTTCGGCATATTTTGTTCTGCACGAATGTGCGCGATGCGGAGCAAGGGGGCGTAATATTTTTGGCAAGAATGACAATGTTGAAGCACTGCTTAATATAGCGAAAAGAGGAGCGGAGGGAATTGAGAAACGTGCGAAGTAACACAATTCCAGAAACGGCTGTATTCGTCGAAATCGTACTCAATTTCGACGCGATTTTTGCTCCTTGGTATTCCAAGGAAAAAATCGGTTGCGTAGAAATTATGCCTGTGGCATCATCCACGTATGTCCGACAAAAACACAGGGCATGGAATACGAGGTGGCCACGTGCCTTACGGCGATAGATACGGATATGACAGCATGGGAGAAACCGTATCGCATTATTACGGCGACCTAGTGAGGCAATTCTTCCTTGGTGGCGCGGCGGTTATGCTCTTCGCGGCGCCATTTTATGGGGATGCTATTCGCGAGGAATTTCCGTTTGAGGTGGCCGCCGCTTTGATTACGGTCGCTCTAGCCGCGCTGACAAATCCATGGAAAAAATGGATTCTTACTGCCGATGCGATTGTCGCGGGCGTTATCATGGTTGTCTATCAATCATGGGCTCTCAAAGGATATGGTTCCGCCGGTTACACGGCATTTGTTTTTCGCGAGGCAGTTTCAATAATCTTTATGTTCGCGTTTTATTTCAGCGTGAAAACTGTTCGAGCAATGGTATTGCACCAAATCGGTAAAAGAGCATCGCTAGACGAGTTTTCAACCGAAACCAAGGACAATTCTCCTGACACCAATGTTTTAGAATCCGATTTGGTTTCTAAGATGAAACACTCATTCGACAAAGACCCTGTCGATGACGAAGATGAAACTCCTCCTCATAAACCAACATATATGGAGAGAGCTTGAAGAACGCATCTAACTTTCATAAACGACAATGCATATTTGACGCAGAGGGTATGCGGCAGGTCAACCCGCGCGATTCTGTAGACGTGTCTATATATCTGACATTTTAGTTAGCTTATTGTTCTGATATACTCGCTTTTCGAACCATGGCACTTTCAATAGGGATAGTAGGACTACCGAATGTCGGCCCCAGTACCATCCTCCTTCGGAGGAGCTACGGGGCGAGCAGTGCTGTCATCTTTATATAATATTGCAATTTTATGTCATTAAGTATTGGCATTGTAGGTTTACCCAATGTTGGAAAATCGACGCTTTTTAACGCTCTCACTTTGAAGGGCGTGCCAGCTGAAAATTATCCATTCTGCACGATTGACCCGTCGGTGGGCGTTGTCGCGGTTCCGGATTTCCGTTTGCAGAGATTGAGCGATATGTCGCATTCCGCAAAGACGATTCCAGCCGTCGTGCAATTCGTTGATATTGCGGGGCTTGTGAAGGGTGCTTCATTGGGTGAAGGATTGGGCAACCAGTTTCTTTCTCACATTAGAGAAGTTGATGCCATAGCGGAGGTGGTTCGCATATTTCATGACGACGACATTCTCCATGTCGCGGGAGAGATTGACCCTGTGAGCGATATTGAAGTTATCAATCTTGAACTGGTGCTTGCAGATATGCAGACAGCTGAAAAGTCGCTTGAACGCGCGGAGCGCGACGCAAAGGGAGGAGACAAGGAAGTGACTGCCGAAAGGGATGTTTTGAGGAAACTTGTGCCGATTCTAAAACAGGGGAAGCCCGCAAGGACTGTTGAACTTTCCGCGGAAGAAAAGAAAACCGCTCAATCTCTGCACCTTCTTACGCTGAAGCCCGTTTTGTATGTTCTCAATCGAAAAAGCGGGGTAGTGAATGTAGACGCGGAGGGAGGGGACACGTGGAAGGCGCTCCAGAGATTTCTTGAAGAATCAAAATCGGAATGTGTGTTCGTGGATGCCGGAGTAGAGGGGGAACTGCGGGATGTACATGACTACGAGCGCGATAATTTCCGCCGCGAACTCGGCGTTCCAGACGACGGACTCAATGGTCTAATCAAAGTTGGCTATAGAATGCTGAATCTTATTTCATTTTTTACGACAGGTGAGGACGAAACGAGAGCGTGGACAATCACAAAAGGTTCTACCGCTCCGGAAGCGGGAGCGGCAATCCACACAGATTTCAGAGACAAATTTATTCGAGCTAATGTGATTCAATGCGAGAAACTTCTCGAAGTCGGTTCGTTCGCGAAAGCTAGAGAACTAGGTCTTTTGCGCTCGGAGGGGAAGGAGTATGTCGTGCAGGATGGCGATGTAATGGAATTTAAGCATGGGTGAAAAAGGGGGGATGCGTGCCCCGCCCCGTTAGAAGCGTAGCTTCTAACGGGGCCCGTAGCTCCTCCGAAGGAGGATGGTACTGGGGTTATGGAATTTAAGCATAGCTAGCCTCGAAGGTTGACCACTGGGAGCGTGTGGTATGATGTCTCTATGAAAAAGAAGGAAACTGGATTTGACAAGCTGGCGCGTCTAATAAAATCAGAGGGCGAGGATATTCGAAAAGAAATGGCGACGAAGGATGATGTTGCGTCGCTATATCGCACGACGGCAAAACAAGATGATATTGCGGAAGTACGTCGCGATATGGCAACCAAGGGGGACGTGGAAGATGCGAAGGAAGAAGTGCTGGAAGTTCTGCGTCCGTATCGGCGTGCGGTCGATAAAGACGCACTCGCCATCGTTGATCACGGGGTTCGTCTCGTACGAATTGAGGAGAAACTTGGCCTTTCATTAAAAAAATAATCCAGTCACTATGGACAAACCAAAGGTAACACCGAAGGATTTCTTTTTGTGGGCTGGGGTAATGGTTTCTTTGTATGGCGGGGTAGTCGCATACATAACATTGGTGTTTGATTACATAAATCATGCGTTTCCGAATCCAGTAACGAACGCGTATTATCCCGGCGCGTACTCGGCAAGCATCAGCTACGAATCGGCGACTCTAATCGTACTCACCCCCGTACTGCTCGTTCTCATGCGTCTCATACGGCGCTCCATTGCGGAAGACCCGTCGCGGCGCGAAATCTGGATACGCCGGTGGGCGCTTTTCCTCACGCTTTTTCTCGCGGGCGCGACTTTGGTGGTTGACCTCATAGTTCTTGTGAATACATATCTGCAGGGGGAAGATCTTACCGTAGGCTTTCTTCTCAAGGTCCTCGCGGTCTTCCTTGTTGTCGGATTGGGGTTCATGCACTTCCTCGCAGACCTTCGCGGTTATTGGGAGCGCGAGCCGGCGCGGGCGAAAATGGTGAACTATGCGGTGGGCTTTCTTGTGCTCGCGACCATTATTGCCGGATTCTTTATAATCGGCACTCCAAAGGAGATGCGAGAGCAAAAGCAGGACGCCATTCGGGTGCAGAACTTGCAGAACATACAGTGGCAAATAGTGAATTACTGGCAACAGAAAGAAGAACTGCCGGCATCGCTTTCGGACGTGAATGATCCAATCAGTAACAACATTGTGCCAGTGGATCCTCAAACAAAAGAACCATACGAATATGAAGCGACGGGAACCCTTTCATTCGTGCTTTGCAGCACCTTCGCGGGGAAGGGGAATAGCGTAGAAAATGTTTCCTTTGACAAACCAATGGCTCCCGCGAGAGTCGTAGCAGACAAGGGGTTTCCTATTACCCCTGACAACTGGCAGCATGATGCCGGCCGCGTCTGCTTTGACAGAACCATTGACCCGGAGCGTTATCCTCCCTACTCAAAGACAAGAACTCTATAACCTTGTCTCCCGAAAACCCCGCCTAATATGCGGGGTTTTCGGCTTATATGCGGTATGATAGGGTAATTATATGAAATCATACCCCAGTACCACAATGCTACGCATTAGCTACCACAGTACCACGCAAGCGGCTACGGGGTACAGCGGGGCAGGCGACCACAGAAACATATGAAGAAATACGACCACAAGACGATTGAACGCAAGTGGCAGAAAGAGTGGCAGAAGAATAAGATTTATGCGACGCCCGATAAAGCGCCCGGTCCCTCCTCCGCCAAGGCTTCGGCGGGCAAGAAAGACAACTTCTACCTGCTTGTGGAGTTTCCGTATCCATCCGGAAATCTTCACGCGGGACACTGGTACGCTTTTGCCGTACCGGATATTTTGGCGCGCGCGCTCCGGATGCAGGGGAAAAATGTGCTTTACCCGATAGGTTTTGACGCCTTCGGGCTTCCCGCGGAAAACGCGGCGATAAAAAACAAGCTTAATCCGCGCAAGTGGACGGAAGAAAATATCGAATTCATGAAGAAGCAAATTGCCTCTATGGGAACATCTTTTGACTGGTCTCGCGAAGTAATCACATGCAATCCTGATTATTACAAATGGACCCAGTGGCTTTTTCTCCAGTTATTTAAGAAAGGGCTTGCTTATCAAAAACAAACAGCAGTAAATTGGTGTCCAAAAGACAAAACGGTTCTCGCTAATGAGCAGGTCGCGGACGGAAAATGCGAGCGCTGCGATGCCGAAGTCGTGCAAAAGAAAATGCTCCAGTGGAATATCAAAATTACTGATTACGCGGATAGATTGATAGACGACCTCGCGCCGCTAGATTGGCCGGAGCAGATTAAAGAATCGCAAAGAAATTGGATAGGTAGAAGCGTAGGAGCCGAAATTGATTTTCCATTTGAATTCGAGAACAAGAACGCGTCGAAACCGAATTTTCTTCTCCTGCATGGATATATCGGTAGTCCCAATGGCTCGTACCATAAGTGGCTGAAAAATATGTTGGAGCGCAAAGGATACCTAGTGCAGGTGCCGGATTTGCCGAACACAAACGAGCCTAAGGAAACAGAACAAGTTAAGCATGTTTTTGACCGGTGCCGCGTTGATGAAAACACGATTATAATCGGGCATAGTCTCGGGGGCACCGTTGCGATGAAGCTGTTGCAAAAAATAAATCGCCCAGTTGCCGGGCTTGTCTTGGTAGCCCCCGCGATAGAAGCAGGTTTTCCAGGAGCGGAGGAGCGTCCCTACTGGAAAGATTTTTCGTGGGGTATTAATTATGAAAGGCTGAAACAACTGACTGGTTTCAGAATAGTACTTGCAGATACATTGGAGAAGGGAAAGCGCGGAGCATACCTTGCGCGCCTGGCGGAGCTTCTTGACGCGCAAATTATCGAAGGACAAGCAAAGAAAGAGCATTTCTGTGGAGCCGAAGAACCGCTCGTTCTCGCGCAACTCGCGTCCAAAGTTACTGTGTTTACCACTCGCCCAGACACGATATTCGGAGCCACCTACTTGGTATTGGCGCCGGAACATCCATTGGTCAAGCTCGCTCTCGGACATCGCGGTCTTTTAACTAACGAGAATGAAATAGCGCGATACATCGCCCTATCGGCCAAGAAAACCGATATGGACCGGCAGACGGATAAAGAGAAAACAGGCATCCGGTTACAGGGAGTAGATGCGATAAATCCATCGACCAGAGAAAAGATCCCGGTTTATATCGCCGATTATGTTCTCGGCCATTATGGCACAGGCGCTATCATGGCTGTGCCCGCTCACGATGAACGCGACTTTGAGTTTGCTACCAAATACAAACTTCCAATAAAAAGAGTTATATCAGGCGGCGAACTTCCGTACATAGGTGATGGATTGATGATAGATTCGGGGAAATTTAACGGCTTGAAATCGGAAAAGGGAAGGCAAGCCATCACAGAAGAGTTAGGCGTTAAGAAAATTACCTACAAGCTTCGCGACTGGATAGTATCTCGGCAAAGATATTGGGGAGTTCCTACACCGATAATTCATTGTCCGAAGTGTGGAACCGTCGCTGTAGAGGATAAAGATCTGCCAGTGGAATTGCCCGAGATCAAGGACTACTTTCCGGAGGGAAGCGGGAAATCTCCTCTCGCGAAAGTAAAAAAATGGGTTTCAGCCAAATGCCCAAAATGCAAGGGAAAAGCCGAGCGGGAAACAGACACACTGGACACGTTCGTTGATTCCTCATGGTATTTCTTGCGATACACGGATTCAAAAAATAAAAAAGAATTCGCCAGCAAAGAGAAACAAGCGAATTGGATGCCAGTCAATCTTTATTCCGGCGGAGCCGAGCATACGACAATGCACCTTCTCTACTCGCGCTTCTGGCACAAAGCGCTTTTTGATTTGGGGCTAGTAGGGGAGTCGGAGCCGTACAAAAGGCGCATGAATCGGAGTTTGATACTTGGTCCCGATGGCCAGAAAATGAGCAAATCTCGAGGAAACGTGATCGATCCAGACGAAGCGGTGGAAGGGCTCGGGGCAGACACAGTGAGGATGTATTTGGCGTTTATAGGCCCATACAACGAGGTTTCAAGCTATCCATGGAATCCGGATGGCGTTGTGGGAGTACGCAGATTTCTTGAACGGGTGTGGAATATAAGTCAAAAGTCAGAAATCAAAAGTCAAAGTGACAATCCAAAAATAGCAAATTTGCTGCACAAAACAATAAAGAAAGTAGGAGGTGACATTGCAACGTTAAAATTCAACACGGCGATAAGTTCGCTCATGATACTTCTGAATGCGGTAGAGAAAGAAGGCGCGATCGGGACAAAACAATGGGAAGTTTTCATAAAGTTGCTTGCTCCATTTGCTCCGCATATCGCGGAGGAGCTGTGGCACGAAGCTGGAAATAAGAAATCAATACACCTGGAAAAATGGCCGGAATTTGACCCGGCGCTTCTGAAAGACGAAAATATTATAATCGTAATTCAGATAAACGGCAAGACGCGCGGGGAAATACAGGTGCCTTCCGATTCAGACAAAAGCGCCGTGGAGAAAGCGGCGCGCGCGGCCGTGGCCGCGCGCCTCAAGGGTCACAAAATCTCGCGCACGATAGTTGTACCTGGACGACTCGTGAATTTTGTCGTGTCGGAACAGAAGTGATGGTCTTATGGAAAATATAACGTCTTTTAGAGGTACGAAAATCCGGATCCGAGATACAGACACTCTCAGAACTAAGTCGGGAAATTCTTAGGAGGGAATCCAAAAAGCGTTCACATTCCCTGTTCCTTATCCAATCCGGCCGGATTGGATAAGGAACAGGGGGATTTTAATCAGCGAACGAATATCATTGATGCTCAAACGATTGTGACAACACGAGAGAAGCCGAGTGATCGCATGCCAGTCCATAACATTGATTGAGCGTCACTTCTGAAATACGGTAGTTTCCTGGGCAGAATCTTCCAGCACGTATCCCAAGTTCTCAATGTTCTTACGCAATAAGTCGGCCTGTTCCCACTCCTTTCTTTCACGCGCGACGTTTCTCTCGTCTATCATTGTCTGCACATTCTCGGGCAAACTTTGTATCTCAACCTTCCTTCCGAACATTCTTTTGCAGGCCTCCGTGGCCTTTTGATCGATTGCGCCAAGGTTTAGTCCAAGCACTTTGTCGGCATCCAAAACACCGGCGCGTATCTGCGCGTGCGACAGCTTGCTATCCTTAATCATTTCCCACAACGCACCAAGAGCGCCGGCAGTGTCCAAATCGTCGTTAAATCTTTTATGCACGCGCTTTTGATATCGCGCGGGGACATTGCCTCCAGTCGGATAATTATCCGCAATCATTCGCAATCTAAGAAACGCTTTTTCCGCGGCGCCAAGAGCTTCCCATGTGAAATTAAGAGGCGTGCGATAGTGCGCTCCCAAGAGAAGATACCGGAAGGAAAGGGGATGGTATCCGCGCGCGATTACGTCGGAAAGATACACAACGTTTCCAATTGATTTGGCTATTTTCTTGCCGTCTATCTGTATATGGGCGCGATGCATCCAAAAACGCGAGAATGGCTTTCTTCCGGTCGCGCACTCCGATTGCGCTATCTCGTTGTTGTGATGGATTGCAATATGCTCAATGCCGCCGGTGTGAATATCAATCTGCTCGCCTAGTTCAGCGCGAGCCATTGCCGAGCACTCGATATGCCATCCTGGAAAACCTTTCCCCCATGGACTGTCCCATCCTGTTATGTTTCCGCCGGAGGCGGATCCGACCTTTCCTCCGGAGAACGATCCTCCTTTGGAGGAGGCGGAGAATTTCCACAAAGCAAAATCAGCTTGATTGCGCTTGTTTTTGTTGGTGGCAATCCGCGCCCCTTCACCTTGATTTTCCGAATGTATGCCCCCGAGGGCGCCATAAGCAGGGTATCTAGAGGTATCGAAGTACACCCCGTCCTGCGACGGGTAAGCAAAACCTTTTTCTACAAGTGTCGCTATCATTGCCACTTGCGCTCGAATATACCCGCTAGCCCGCGGAAAGGAGATATGCTCAGTGCGTATATTCAGGTTTTTTAGGTCGTCGAGGAAAATACTTGTGTATTTCTCTCCCATACCAAGCATATTCTCAAGCGTTGGTTCGAGTCCTTCTCGCTCTAGGCCTTTAGTCATCTTATCCTCGCCCTCGTCGCTGTCTGATGTCAGATGCCCGACATCGGTTATGTTGATGACCTGTTTTACTTTGAAATTGTTGCATTCAAGAACTTTCCGAAGAGTGTCGGTAAATACGAACATAGACAAATTTCCGATATGCTGGATGTCGTAAACGGTCGGCCCGCAGTTATACATGCGGACGGTTTTCGCCGGAGCGGGCAAGTTAAACTCTTGCTTTGACGTTCCGAGCGTGTTGTAGGAAATTAGAGGAGTCCTTCGCGCAAGAATATTCCACAAAGAACGAAATATAGGGAATTGCATAACCTATGCGTCAGAACCACTTTTTATGCTTGAAATACGCAACCATGCATACTCCAAGTACGAACACTACGCTCAAGACTATCCAAAAATCATACGGAAGGCCTCGTACTGGGTTGTGAACACTGTCAATATCCAGAATGGAAACGACCAAAGCAAGAGGGAAAGTGAGAAGCGCCATTATGGTGAGAGCTCTCATGGTCTCGTTCTCTTTCGTGGAAAGAAGAGAGTTATTTGTTTCCCGAAGCTCGTGAAGAGATTCCGTATTGCGCATTACATGGTTGTGAACGCGGTAGTAATCATTGGACAAGGCCCGCAAATACGGCGTGAAATCTTCGCCGAAAAGTTTCGCGCCTTCCGTTTCTACTGTGCGCAAAACCTCTCGATGGGGCTCTATAGTTTGCCGGAGATTTAGAAGATCGCGTGCCGCCTTTGATATTACCTCAACCATGCCGGACTCATGGCCAGAGAATATGTCTCCCTCTATGGTGCTCAAGTGATGCCGGACGCGCTCAACCTCGTACTCGACGCCCTTGTATAGCTTCTTGAGCATATAAAAAAGGAAATATCCGGCATGGTCTCCGATGTTGCTCTTGTCCAGCATGGAATTGACCTCAAAAACTTTGGAAAATTTATGCAGCGGGTCAAGAACGTCATAGTGAGTGGTAATGATGAAATTCCTTCCCACTACGAAATCCACTTCTTGTTCCATGGATTTATGCGTACGGCGCAGAGTGGGGAAGTGAAGGACGAGATAGACGAACGAGCCGTAGAATTCGGAGCGCGGTTTTGTAGAAGGCATGAGCAGTTCTTCCGCGACCATTGTCGATATACAGAACTGCTCCACGATTCCCTTCACCTCTTCTTTTGTAGGCGATTCAAGATCTACCCAAGTCACGCCATTGTGTTTATAGTCCGTTCGCACCGGGCCATTATACCGTATCCGCGGAGTACCTAAGGTCTCCTTGGGGAATTTTAAGGTGAGACCTTAGACAGGATTCTTTCAGCGTAAATCTGCGTTTGCTCTGCGCGCGGCCGACCGGTTTACGATTGGCAGGCCAAGCCACGAATCTTCTGATTCGCCTGTAGACGGTCTGCGAGCCACGATAGTGACTATTGGCTTCCAATGCTAATGTGCGATAATCTTGCGAATGGGTATAGACGCGAATAAAACCGTAAGCATGAGAAATATAGTTGTTGGCGCTTTTGTGATTGGCGCGCTGGGTCTGATTTTAGGATACAGAATAGGCGAGCGAAGCGTACTTTCCAAAGAAATATCTCTTGGGTCCAGCGCCTATATACAACCGTCAAACGTTGATTTCTCGCCGGTATGGAAAGCATGGAACATTATAGACGAGAAATTTGTGCCGGCTGGGGTTGCGACAAGCACACCCATCGCGACAAGCACTACGGAAGCAAATCAGGACCGCGTGTGGGGAATGGTCTCTGGGCTTGCGGAATCTCTCAATGACCCGTACACGTACTTTCTGCCTCCGAGCGATAACAAGCTATTTACGGATGACATGAGCGGTAGTTTTGAAGGTGTTGGAATGGAAATCGCAGTGCGCGATCAGGTGCTCACCGTAGTATCGCCGTTAAAAGGGTCTCCAGCCGAGAAATCTGGAATTAAAAGCGGTGATATGGTATTGAAAATTGACGGCATTGATACGAAGGGGATAGATATTTCTGTCGCGGTCAAGAAAATACGCGGACCAGGAGGAAGCGAAGTTGCCTTTACTATTCTTCGCGATGGATGGTCTGCCACGAAAGAAATAAAAGTAACGCGTGGCGTAATAAATGTGCCAACTATTGAGACAAAAACGATTTCCGATGGGGTGTTTGTGATAGCATTGATGAGTTTTACGGCAAACTCAGCCGACCTATTTAGGAACAGCCTGCGCGAATTCATACAATCTGGGAATGAAAAACTCATTATAGACCTGCGAGGCAATCCTGGCGGTTATTTAGAATCTGCGGTTGACATGGCGAGCTGGTTTTTACCAACAGGAAAAGTAATTGTTACAGAGGATTACGCGGGGAATGCGAAAAATGTAGCACATCGTTCAAGAGGATATGATATTTTCACCGAGAAACTAAAAATGGTTATCCTTGTAGATCGCGGCTCGGCATCGGCCTCAGAGATTCTTGCTGGCGCTCTTCGATACTACAAAAACATTAAATTAGTAGGGGTTACTACATTCGGCAAGGGCTCTGTGCAAGAACTTATTGACATAACTCCGGAAACTGCAATAAAAATTACTATAGCAAGGTGGCTCAGTCCCGACGGCAAGCAGATTCCAAATACGGGTCTTATTCCTGATGTGGAAGTAAAGATGAGTGATGGTGATGTTAAAGCGAAGAAAGACCCGCAATTGGACAAGGCAGTAGAAATAATTAACAGTTTATAGTTTTCAGTTTTTGCATAACTTAAAACAAAAAGCTTGGATTCTTTACACTTTACTATGAAGAACACTAGGGTCCGCAAAAGTACTTTCGTGCTGCAGGACATCGCGATAATTCTCCTCAGCATACTTCTTGCCGTTATTTTGATAAAAACGAATATATTGGTATCGATTCTGACGATTTCGCAAGAGAGGGAGTTGTTGGGAAGCTTTATCGCAGGGATGTTTTTTACTTCCATTTTTACTACAGTGCCGGCCATAGTTACTTTAGGAGAAATTGCAAACGCGAATTCGATACTACTCACGGCTCTCTTCGGGGCAATGGGGGCTGTACTCGGGGACCTGATTATTTTCCGGTTTATTCGGGACAGATTTTCAGAACACTTGACGGAGGTGTTCAAGCAACGGCTTGCCGGGAGAAAAGTCAATGCTCTTCTCCATTTTAGATTTTTTAGATGGTTTTCATTTGTTGTAGGAGCTTTAATTATCGCCTCTCCGTTGCCTGACGAGCTGGGGATTAGCCTTTTGGGTTTCGCAAAAATGAAAATGCTTTGGTTTATCCCTCTTTCATTCGCGTTCAACGGTCTAGGCATCTTACTGATAGGCGCCATCGCAAAAACACTATGATTCTTCATAAATCCGCGACAGAAATACAAAAGAATGTTTTCTGGTCGTTGTCCGAATCTGAAGTTGTTGGTCTATTGGAAACGGATATCCAACATGGACTCTTCAAAGAGGATGCTGATAGGAGATTACAGACGTTCGGCAGAAATATCATCGAAAAAACGAAAGATACTTCCGCTCTGTACATTCTCCTGAATCAATTCAAGAGCCCTTTGATTCTGATGCTCGTGTTTGCCGGCTTTGTTACTGTTTTTATCAACCACCTTCGAGACGCGATATTTATTTTTGCCGCTGTTATTGTGAATAGCGCGCTTGGATTTTATCAGGAATATAAGGCGGAGAAAGCTATATCAGAACTGAAAACATATTTAAAACAGCGCGCGCGGGTTGTTCGAGACGGCAAAGACGCGGATATCGATGCTGAATATCTTGTGCCGGGCGATGTTATGCGTCTCTCTCAAGGCGACAGAGTTCCCGCAGACGGACGCCTTGTGTACGCGAATGATGTACAGATTGATGAGGCTGTGCTTACTGGGGAATCCCTTCCTGTAATTAAGTCTACTGATGCGGTAGGTTCGGAAGCCATTTTAGCCGACCAAAAATCCATGATTTTTGCGGGAACACTTGTCACGCAGGGCGTTGCCACAGCGATTGTTTGCAGGACGGATTTTTCCACTGAAATAGGGAAAATCGCGAAATTAGTTGCCGAGTCTCGCAGAGAGGAGACCCCTTTGCAGGGCGCGATACGGCGATTCAGCATACGCGCAGGCATATCCCTGGCGATTCTTACTGTGCTGATTTTCGCGATAGGTATTTTTCTTGGCCATTCTCGCGTTGACATGTTCCTTATGGCTGTTGCTATAGCCGTCTCAGCCGTTCCAGAAGGGTTGCCCGTGGCGATGACCGTAATTTTGGCAATCGGAGTCCAGCGAATGGCTCGTCGGAAAGGTGTAGTGAAGAAGCTTGTCGCCGCGGAAGCGCTGGGAAGCACATCGGTGATTCTTACTGATAAGACCGGTACGCTGACCATGGCAAGGATGAAACTAAGTAAAGTATTGCCGACTGAAGGAATGAACGAGCAAGCACTTCTTGAAATGGCGCTCATCAACACGAGCGTGGTGATAGAAAACCAGGAAGACGAGCCGGATGAATGGAGAATGTCCGGACGAATATTAGAGACTACCTTGGTACAATCGTCTGCGCTCCGCGGCATACGAGCGGCAGATGTGAAAAGTAAGACCGCGGTGATAGGCTCCTTGCCGTTTAATGCCGTCAACAAATTCTCCGTATCGCTGATTCGCAAAGATGGAACGCATATGTTGGTGTTTGTCGGTGCTCCGGATATATTCATCAATCACTCAACGCTCGGCGCCGAAGAGCGCAAGAAAGCCAATGCTTCGGTTGACGCATTGGCGGAGTCCGGCGAGCGCGTTATCGGAGTCGCGACAAAAAGAATCGCTAAATCGAAAGATTTTGACTTTTCAAAAGATTTGAAGCTTGAAGAATTAATGTTTGAGGGATTAATCACATTGCGCGACCCCATTCGCGGAACGGTAAAACAAGCGATTCGGGATGTCGAGTCTGCCGGTATACGAATCGTAGTCATGACCGGCGACCACCGCGGCACGGCTCTGGCCGTTGCCCGCGAAGTTGGGCTTCGCGTGAGTGAAGATGGCGTGCTTGATGCAATAGAATTGCGCCTGTTATCAGATGAAGATTTACGAAAGCGGTTGCCTGCGCTCGGCGTCATCTCACGCGTTTCTCCGTTGGACAAATTGAGAATTGTGAAGGCCTTCCAAGAAGCGGGTGAAGTGGTAGCTATGACTGGCGACGGGGTAAATGACGCGCCAAGCATCAAACGAGCGGATATAGGAATCGCCATGGGTTCGGGAACAGCCGTAACGCGCGATGTCGCGGACCTCGTATTATTAGATGACAACTTTGAAACAATCGCGGCCGCTGTGGAAGAAGGCCGGCAGATTATGAACAACATACGCAAGGTTCTTGTGTATCTTTTGTCGAGCGTCGCCGACGCTCTTATTTTGATAGGCGGTTCGATTGTGACGGGAATTGCGCTCCCGATGAACGCCCTGCAAATTCTTTGGGTAAATTTCTTCTCCGACAGTTTTCCGGCCATCGCGTTCGCGTTTGAAAAAGACGGCGGCGGCTCCGTCGTTCACCGGCGAAACAATGCCATTGTTCTTTTCAATCCTCTGATGAAATTCTTGATTATATTTATCGGGCTTTCAACTAGCGCCTTTTTGTTTGGCTTATATTGGCTCTTGTTGAAGGTCGGTTTTCCAGAAGATATCGTACGGACATTTATTTTCGCAAGTTTCGGCAGTTACTCGCTGTTTTTGGCTTTTTCCGTACGGAGCTTGGACATTAGTATCTTTAAGTACCCATTTTTCTCCAATCATTTTCTGATTGCAGGCGTGCTTATTGGTTTTATTCTTATGGGAGCCGCCATATATGTGCCATTCTTGCAAGTATTGTTCAGCACCGCATCCCTTCCGATCTCATGGCTTTTGGGTGTTGCGGGTGTCGGCATATTAAATATCGCGCTGATAGAAATAGGGAAGTGGTTGTTCCGGCGCAAACGGACAGTTGTCGGCAAAATCTCAGAGAGTTGATTATGTACACTGTAAACTGTCTACTGTAAACTTGCCGTATGAAGGTTATTCTCCTGAAGGACATAGGCAGGGTGGGGAAGCGGGACGAAGTGAAAGAGGTTGCCGACGGATACGCACTCAATTTTCTGATTCCGCGTGGGCTTGCTCAAGAAGCTTCAGAAGAGAATTTGAGAGAAAGCGAAAATAGAAAGCAAATATCGGAAAATGCGAGACGAGAGGATGGGGCCAGGTTCGCACTACTGGCCAAACAACTCGCGAGCGAGAAGATTACAATCCAAGTTCGAGTTAATAAGCAAGGGCATCTTTATGAACACATTACCGCTCAAAAAATAGTAAATGAGATAAAAAATAAATACAACATTGATATTGCAGTAGATATGATAATGCTCGACAAACCGATAAGGGAGGCAAAAGTGGAAAAGGTAGAAATAAAGCTCGGGAGCCACCGAGTAATATCAACTGTCGAAATAGTGCCTATTTAAGCGGCGATGATGTCCACCACGCGCCGTACATTTGAACGGCCGTCAAAATCTGTTTTTCTCTTTGAACGGAATTTGACAGTACCTTGGGCCATTGCAAACAGAGTGTGGTCGGTGCCGACGCCGATGTTTTTGCCAGGAAGTATTTTAGTGCCTCGTTGGCGAACGATTATCTCGCCAACCCCAACCTTCTGACCGTCGGAGCGCTTTACTCCGAGATACTTCGGATTCGAATCATTTAGGTTATGCGCTGTTCCGCCTGCTTTTGTATGGGCCATAGAAAATTAGTATCGTGTATGGAGTATCGTGTATAGCCCGGAATTCATGTAAAATTACGAGCATGGGGAGTATACAGGAAGCATGGCTCAAAATCAAGAATTTGACCGAAGATTTTGTCGAAGGATGGGGGACTGTTCTCATTGTGCTTTTGGTCGCCGTGGGTTCATTTGGGCTTGGGCGACTGTCCGTTTTGGAGAGCGCAAAACCGCCTGTTTCCATCTCACAAGCGCCTTCGGAGGCGAACCCAAGAGGAATGAACATCGGAGGGCTAATCGTGGCTTCTCGCACCGGTAGCGCGTACTATTTTCCGTGGTGCGCTGGTGCGGCCAAAATTTTAGAGCAAAATCAGATCTGGTTCGCGAGCGAGGAAAAGGCTCGCCAGGCAGGGTATCTACCAGCAAAGAATTGCAAGGGACTGGAATAGTAATTAGCCAATAGGGTTTAGATATTAGGGAAATATTCAGAGAGCATTGTTCTACTAGTGGCTAGTGGCTAGTGGCTATATACTAGTTGTCATGATCGTCGTTGATGTAGAAGCATCGGGAACAGAAGCGCATAAACACTCTGTAGTTAGTGTCGGTGCGCTGGACTTTGCAAATCCCACAAATCGCTTCTATGAGGAATGCAAAGTATGGGACGGCGCGCACATAATGGACGAAGCGCTTGCGGTGAACGGTTTTACGAAGGAACAAATTACAGATGCGAAGAAACAAAGCGAAGGAGATTTAATACATGCTTTTCTACACTGGAGCGAAAGTGTAGAGGAGAGAACTTTGGCAGGGCAGAATGTTTCTTTCGACCGTGATTTTTTGCGCTTGGCATCCGAGCGAGCGGGGCATACCACATGGCCTTTTGCATACAGAACTATAGACACGCACACGCTGTGTTATATGCATATGATAGAGAGGGGACTCCAGCCCCCCGTAAAGCACCGCCGCTCCGCGCTAGACCTCGATGCAGTTCTCAACTACTGCGGGATTCCCGAAGAACCATCGCCGCACAACGCGCTCACGGGTGCCTTATCACATGCAGAAGTAATTGCTCGACTTCTCTACGGACGAAAACTTTTGCCAGAATTTGAGCAATTTGAGATTCCTTGGAAGTAGGGGAGTGGTAGCGGGCGTGAATCTGGTATGGAGTATCGTGCATGGCGGTGTGAGTTCCCCGCAACATGTATTGGGTGACACATATTGTTTCCAGTGTCGGCCTGCGACTCCGATTCATCTGTCATATCAACGATACGGTCGTATGGAAGCGTTGATATTTTTGTT
>MFLD01000022.1 GCA_001781465.1 Candidatus Kaiserbacteria bacterium RIFCSPHIGHO2_02_FULL_49_16 | reverse complement strand
GTTTTCTCGCGGTTCGCGTGGCTCAAGCACCAAAGTCTTGGCTGTAACGCGCGATCTTCACATGCCACTCGATAGTGGCTGAGCAGACCTACTGCTCACCGCAATGTCTTCGTACATTGCGGTTTCTTTTTTAAAGAACAACTGTGCGTGCTTCGCACGCTCGAACCTATTCCGCCAAAGAAAAATTTGATATTGTCAGCGGTGCGGCTTCGCCGCCTGCATTTTCTGCGGGGGGTCTGCCGCGCCGCCGCCCACGGCGCGGCTGGTTCGCACTAATTCAAGTATTCTGCACCGTGTTTCCATTGATGCGTTAGTGAAATACTTAGTTAGAATTATGAACAAAGATTACACAAAAGCAATTAAAGCCATTATAAATTTCAAAAAGATTTTTGATAAAATCGATCCTAAGACTCCAAGAAAATTGGTTGGCGAGATTGGTGAGTTTTATGCGTTAAAAGAGCTTGAAAGATTGGGACTCAAACCGGAGCGGAAAGGCGGACAGGGTAGATATGATATTCATCTAAAAAAATTGGATAAAAGAGTTGAAGTAAAAACTTCATTGTTGAAAAACGGAGGCGAACATCCAGACAAAAAAATACAATTTTGGGGATGGGCAGTAGAGCGTTGGGGTCAGAAAAGACTAAATAAGTTCGATTATCTAGTTGGTGTAGCTCTTGAAGACAATTTTTTTGCCACAACATTTTATATCTTTACATATGAAGAAGCGTTTAGAGTTGGAGATGTCCATGTTCCACATTTCACTAATGTAAAGAAGAAAATTCATTTGTTTGAAAATAAAAAGTCATATTCTAAGGCGATAAAATTGAAACCAAAATTAATAACGCCTTTTGAGAGGAAAATAAATAATCTTCCCGGACTATTTTTAAACAAGTGGAATAAAATCCAATGACAAAAATTACAACAAAATACTTTTAATCTTAGAAGGTGGAGCAGGTCGGCAAAGGGTATTATTACAAAATATGACTTCTTTTACTGGCAAAGGCGACCCCAGTACCACAAGTCCTTTGGACTTGGCTACGGGGCGAGAGGTGGCATAATTTTGCCCGTTTCATATTGTATAGTTCTGAACATGACAGCGTTTTTTACTGGTAGGGGGGATAAAGGTACAACGAAGCTCTTCGATAGTCCGCAAGGGACAAGGGTTTCAAAATCTTCGCCGATTTTTGAGACGCTTGGAATGTTGGACGAGCTGAATACTCTCACGGGCTGGTGTCGTGTTGCTACTCCGCGCGAGCTTTCCGTGGGAGAGAAAACTGTGCACGATATTTTGCTTGTCGTGCAGGATCATCTTTTCACGCTCCAGGCGGAAGTTGCCGGCGCTCCGAAATTGATTTCGCAAACTAGCACTGATTCAATGAACGAAATTATCCAGACAATAGAAAAATCCCTTCCCGAAGTAAAATCGTTTCTTGTGCCGGGCGGAACGGAATTTTCCGCTCGGCTTGATATCGCGCGCGCGGTTTCAAGGCGCGTTGAGCGCCGGCTTGTCCAGCTTCACGAATCCGGCGAGCGAGCAATTTCCGATTCCAGCCGCGCATACGCCAACCGGCTCTCCTCTCTTTTTTACGCATTAGTTCGGTTGGAAAATCATAGGGCTGGCATTTCTGAACGACCTCCTGTATACAGAGCGTAATATGGCCCGAAGACTAATGCCAAAAGACACCGGAGAGCTTATCAAGTGGTACGAGAGATACATTTCTCCAATCGCTCTTATAGCAGGTTTTTTGGCTGATAATTATATTCTCTTGCGCCGTGTTGACCTTTGGACGAGCAATCTTCTCTTGTTCTTCTATCTGGCTGTCGCGGCCAGCTGTGTCGTGCTCACTAACTTGATTGCCACAGGGCGCCTTCAAAAACCGTCCCTCCTTAAAGCGGCTCCATTCCTGCCGGTCGTAGCGCAGTTCGCTTTCGGAGGCCTTTTCAGCGGATACGTCAGTCTTTACAGCAGAAGTGCCGCGTATTCCGCAAGCTGGATATTCGTCGTCCTGCTCGCCGTGCTTCTTCTCGGCAACGAGCGCTTCACGAGATTTTACTCGCGGCTCGCGTTCCAAGTCGGCATTCTTTTTACCGTGCTATTTTCTTTTCTCATCTTTTATTTGCCGGTGGTTTTCAAGAGCATCGGACAGGGCATGTTCATCGCGAGCGGCGTGTTGAGTTTAGCACTTACGGCGCTGTTCATGAGGTTTCTCGCGCATCTCATGCCGGAGCATGTGCGGGAGCATCGCACGAAAATCGCTCAAAGCATTGCCGTCATTTTTATTACGTTCAATGTTCTATATTTTTCGCATGCCATACCGCCTCTGCCGCTCGCGCTCAAATCTGCCGGTGTATACCACAATGTCGTAAAAGAGGGAGATAATTATATTTTAAGCGCGGAGCCCGTGCCGTGGTACGAATCGTACCTTCGTTACAACACGCTATTTCACAAAACAGCCGGCGAGACAGTGTTCATTTACTCCGCTGTTTTTGCACCCTCGGAATTTTCAGCCACAATCCTCCACGAATGGGAGTATTACGACGCAAGCGACAATGCATGGGTAAAAACAGCAACCTTCGGTTTTCCGATGACAGGCGGACGAGACGGCGGATACCGCGGATTTTCATTGCGTGAAAATATAGACGCAGGTAAGTGGCGGGTGAACGTGAAAACCGGCAACGGGCTGATTATCGGGCGCATCGCGTTCAAAGTTGTGGACGCGCCGGCTCCAGCGGAGACGATAGAGGTGAGAAATTAAACACGCAACGTACAACTGTCATTGCGACCGCGCGCGTAGCGCGGCGGGAAGCAATCCATGATATGCGCACCATGTTTCATGATGCCGAGATTTTGGAAGAGTCATTATACTCTGGATTGCTTCGTTACACTCGCAATGACGAAACGTATATACCTTTGTGTATGATCCGGTCGTTGGAATCGAAAAAAGACGTTGCGGTTTCTCTGTGCGCGGTTATTATGCGTTGCGTGCAACGTATGGTGGTCGTAGCTCAAAGGTAGAGTTCCTGGTTGTGGTCCAGGCGGTTGTGGGTTCGAATCCCATCGACCACCCCCGAATTGGTTTTTTCAAGTAGCTGGAGGACTTAAGAAATACCGGGATTGGGGGTACAATCTTGATGCGTATGGCTGAATTTTCTAACAAAATAAATTTCCTAAAGTCATTTCGCCAAGCAGAGGCGCAGAGGGAAGCAGATGCAATTTACTCTGTGGCAGAAGACGAAACAAAAGACACCGGGCATGAAAATCCGACAAGTGAGCACCTTCAGCATCAATCCGAATATGCAGATCACTTGAGGAAAACAAATCCTGATCTCCTAAAGTACATAGTAGAGGAAGAAGAGCTGCGACACTATCTTACGGAAGATGGGGGTGCAGAATTATTCAACATATGGAAAAGTGCCTGGGACAAGATTTCTGTTGGCATGAAAGATGAAGCTGATAAAGCGGGAACTGAGTTAGAATCGGCAATAAAATCGGCACATAGAAAAGCCGATGGTCGATTATCAGATCGGGGCGAGAAGGAGATGAGAGCAAAAAGATCGCAAATCAGGGGAAAGTTAATTGCTGAAGCAGTTGATCGAATGCGTAATGATGAAAGTATAGTTAATGGCTTCCGCGGGAAAGAAAAGTTATTAGAAAAAGGCATGACGTTTCTGAGAACATACGCGTTATTTAAGGCGGGGGTAAGCTTTATACATTACCTGCCATTGTCAAAGCAAAAGATAATGCTCCGATTATGACCGAAGAACCAAATTACATAAAATCGTTAAATCTGAACGAACAGATAAAAGAAACGGACAAAGTGGAAAAACGCGAGCATAAGATTTACGAAGTCTTTGTAGGAGCTGTCGTCATCAAAGGGCTGAACGCGATTCTTGAAATCGCTCTCGGAACCCTGCTTTTCTTCACCGATATTGTGGAAGATGTCGTATCGGGACTTGTGCAAAGGGAAATAATCGAGGACCCGAATAGTTTTGTCGCGAATTATATTCAATCTCTCTTATCCACCACTCCGCAGGTGCAAACTTTCGGAGCGCTTTACATCGTGAGCCACGGCATTGTGAAAGTCTTTCTGATGGCCGGGTTGCTTCGCAATAAAATATGGGCGTACCCCGCGACCATGGCGGTTCTCGCTCTATTCATTACATACCAACTGGTTCGATACCTTAACACTCACTCAATATTGCTCATATTCCTGTCCATCTTCGATGCGTTTGTTGCGTGGCTCGTGTGGCATGAATACAAACGTCTTCAAACAACGGGTAAAGTTGGATAATCTGCTATAATTTCTATATGGATCCCGTTAGAAGTTGCGGAAGTTCTGAAGAGCGAATAATCGTGACATGTTTTGCATTGGTCGATGTTTTACCAAACACGGATAACGAGTCGGAAGCGCAAGCTTCCTACTTCTAACGAGATGGATGATACTGATATTTTACAAAAATTAGAGAGTCTAGAGAAAAAAGTTGATGCCGTGTACGTATCAGCCGAGAAAACACGCAAATATTTCCTGACAGTGATTATCGTTTCAGTAATCGCTTTTGTCCTGCCACTGATAGGGCTTCTTTTCGCCATCCCCTCATTCCTCTCAACGTACAGCGACATCAGCGGACTTATTCAATGATGAAATGCTATTATGTATCTATATTATCAAACTACTAACTACGCACTACTAACCACTAACTACCCAATATGGAACAGCAATCAGTCCAAGAAATTATCAAAGCGACCCACTGGCCTCGGACGATGGCCGCTACGGCTCTCGGCGTCCTGGCGCTTTTCCTTCTGGTTTCCACAGTGCGCGAATTTAAGGGCTTGCCGTTAATTGGCAGCGGAGTTTCTGCGACAAATACAATTTCAGTAAGCGGAAAAGGCGAAGTCTTTGCCGTTCCGGACACAGCTACATTTTCCGTTACTGTCCGCGAGACAGCAAAGCAGGTGAAAGACGCGCAAGATGTGGCCACGAAAAAGGGGAATGACATTATTGCATATCTTAAGGCGGGAGGCGTAGAGGAGAAGGACATCAAGACGACAGACTACAATGTCAACCCTCAATATGAGTGGACTCAATCGGTGTGTCCGCAGAGCGGATACTGCCCGCCGGGCAAGCAGGTACTAACTGGTTTCCAAGTGTCCCAAACGCTATCCGTGAAAGTACGAGACACGAAGAAGGCAGGAGACTTGCTCTCTGGCGTGGGAGCACGGGGTGCCACTGACGTGAGCGGGCTTTCGTTTACCATTGACGATGAGGATGCTCTAAAAGCAGAGGCGCGCGATGAAGCGATAGCGCAAGCGAAAGAGAAGGCGGAAGCGCTCGCGGAATCTCTCGGCGTTTCGCTCGTGCGCGTTGTCGGGTTCAGTGAAGGGGGCGGAGGCGGTCCAATCTACTACGCGAAAGCGGCAATGATGGAAGCGGGTTTTGTCGGCGCGGCCTCTGTCGCACCCGAGATTCCGGTTGGAGAAAACAAAATTGTTTCAAATGTGAATATTGTGTACGAAATCCGCTGAATTGGCACATCTTTGCCATGCTTAAATTCTTGAGAATTTGAGAATAGCTGATATGATAAAAGCATGACTTTGAATCACACAAGACTTGAAAGGACGGTAAAAGGATTTGCCAATCATCGGCGCATTCAAATTCTCGAGCTGCTGCAAAAGACGCCCGAACTTTCTGTCGATGAAATCGCGACGGCACTAAGTGTCAATTTTAAAACGGCATCGGAACATATTCGTCGTCTTGCGATTGCGGGGTTGGTGCTAAAGCGCCATGCGGGGAATGAGGTGAGGCACAAGCTTACGGATAAGGCAGTAAGTGTTCTTAAATTCTTGAGAATATTGGAATAGATATGGATAGAGGATTAATCAGGGGGAAACTATCAATCGTTGCGACACCAATAGGCAATCTGGAAGACGTTACTCTGCGCGCTCTGCGTACGTTCAAAGAGTGCGACGTGATATACGCGGAAGATACCAGGGTGATTTCAAAATTGCTCGCGCGATATGAAATTAAAAAACCGCTTCAACGGCTTGACGCGTCGACTGAACTGAAAAAAGCCGAGGAAATTATTTCTCGTCTTGAAGCTGGAGAAAAAGTTGCGTTTGCAACTGACGCGGGAACTCCCGGCATCTCCGATCCTGGAGCGCGCTTAGTATCTCTAATTCGCGCGAATGGTTCCATGGCAACAATCGAGGCGATTCCGGGGCCTTCGGCTCTCACAGCCGCGCTTTCAATCGCGGGGATTGATGCGGCGGAGTTTACTTTCCTTGGATTTCTGCCGCACAAGAAGGGCCGTCAAACAGCGCTTAAGAAAATAGTCGAAAGTGAAATTCCCGTCATTCTCTACGAATCACCGCATCGGATTTTGAAACTGCTGAAAGAATTGGCGACTCTGCAGGTAGCGCGCGTAATTATCGCGCGCGAACTTACCAAAATTCACGAAGAAATCCTAGACGGCGAGCCGTCCGACTTAGCGCGAAAACTCGAGGAAAAAGGGGCGGTCCGCGGCGAATTTGTAGTCATAATAGAGAATAGCCACTAGCGACTAGCCACTAGGGGAAAATGCATTGCTTTATTTTCTATTCGCTATACCCTAATGGCTAAGAACTATTTATGTCCCTCGATTCTCTCATAATGCTTTCCGGCGCATTCGTGGCGCTATTGCCTTTTTTGGGATTTCCGAACAGCTGGGACAACGTACTCCTTTTCCTCGCCGGCATTTTTGTGATTGCGCTTGGAATAATCGTGCGGCGGCGGGAAACGCACTCCATCAATCCTGGGCAAAAGAAAGACAAAAGCGCGTTTAGAGATGCGAGTCCGCTTTCACCACCGCATGAAAATGCGTAGTCGCACTCGCAGATACGCAGTCCTTCTTGGCGTTGCCGCTATTGGGGCGATTTTGATTATCTGGGGAGTAGAAATTGCAAAAGCGAGCGGAATCAAATTTCCCGGCCGCTCTTTGACGTTCGCGCGCGCCACAACGACCGTACCTATGCGGCCTGAAAAACCAAAAGTCACTCATCTTGCGACCCCAGACACAGTGCGAGCAGTCTATATGACCCAGTGCGTCGTTGGAACTCCAAGCATGAGGGACGACCTCGTTAAACTTATAGACGCGACTGAATTGAATGCCGTGGTGATAGACATCAAAGACTACGCGGGCAAGCTTGCTTTTACTCCGGAGGACGCGTCGCTGAAGGATTCTGTCTCGGAGAAATGCGGAGCGAGAGACATGAAAGAATTCATCGGCAAATTGCACGAGAAAAATATTTATGTCATCGGGCGCATCACCGTCTTTCAAGACCCGTACTACACGGCACTCCATCCGGAACTTGCGGTGAAACGGCTTTCGGATAAAACAGCGAATTGGAAAGACCACAAAGGCCTTTCATTCATAGACGTGAGTGCGAAGCCGTACTGGGACTACATCGTCAATATCTCGAAGGCCTCGTACGAAATCGGTTTTGACGAATTGAATTTTGATTACATCCGTTTTCCTTCCG
>MFLD01000021.1:37330-38574 GCA_001781465.1 Candidatus Kaiserbacteria bacterium RIFCSPHIGHO2_02_FULL_49_16 | reverse complement strand
TATCTTTCCATTCTTCTTGAGAGTGCCCGTGAATCTCGAGATTTGCTCGGCAACGCATGGCCTTGGGAGCAAAGGGGAGATTTTCATAGAGATAGTATCCATTCGCACTGGAGCATACGCGCAATCAAGCGTATATGGACCCTTTTTCATTTCAAACCGGGTTTTCGTCGGCATCTTAATTCCCGTAATTGCTTCAGTTCCCCATTCTCGTTCAAGGATTTTGAATGTCTTGCCGTCGAAATCAACAACATCGTGATTTATTTCTGCGTATGCATAAGTCTTATATAAACGTCCCCACCTGTACATAGCGCCGAAGACAACTGAAATATTCTCATCATTAAACTGCGCCCATTCCCATCGAGTAGAAAAAGGAAGCGCCTCTCCCCAATTCGTATCGGAATACCCAAGTGCATTCAACTGAATGGGAGCACCATTGATGGAAATTGTCCCTGTAACGCGCGCTCTCGGCATTTTTACCATCCAGCTGACTTTTTCCCATGACAGTATTCCAAAATTTCTGTCGCTGTATGCGTCTATCGTCGGCGTACTCTGCAGATATTCCAGATTCCACGACACATCGGCAACACTGCCAGTAATTGAATAGTTATGCGGGGTTTTCTCGTTTAGCTCTGCGTTTCCCATTTTGACACTGGCCGTGTGAGTGTCGAACTGGATTTTGTCCATCGGGATTTTCACGGCTCCTCCATAGAATTTTCCTCCAAGAAGAACGCGGGCTACAAGCCAGCCCGAGCCGAGAGCGGTCTTGTGTTCAGGGTCCAGAGCATAATAGATAATGTACCCAGCCATATCCCCTTCTGTAAAATTCAGATACTTCCATTCCATATACTGGCCATCGTGCTTCCCATCTCTGAAATCCAGATAATGCCACCTGTCCTTATGCGGCGCGGCGTATTTTGAGATTGTATCAATTTCTTGTTTTGTCATTTTGTCATTTCTAACCGGATTCATTTTCATTCTTCTCCGACTTTTCCGCGGTGTCCGATGGTTTACTATTAAAAATCTTCTCAAGGTACGTAATGATTATCACAACAACGACCGTGATAAGACCGGCATAAACGAACTTGGCCGTGAGCGTGTCGGTCGCGAGGGGAAAGAGATATTGAATGAGTTCCTTTATCGCATCGTTCCAGGCGAGACCCGCGACCAATCCAAAAGCCCCGCCGATGTAGGTAAGCGCCTTCTCGCGCATCCCGCTTTTCAAATCGTCCATTTCATCAATATAT
>MFLD01000021.1:0-37304 GCA_001781465.1 Candidatus Kaiserbacteria bacterium RIFCSPHIGHO2_02_FULL_49_16 | reverse complement strand
AAAATAGTGATGGGCGGCCACGCGGGACCGCCCATTTTCGCCGAAGGACTCGCCGCTACACGAGTAACACGAGTACGACCGCGATGATGATGGCCACGATGGCCACCATGTACGAGGTTGGGTAATTTTCTACCCCCCGCACGACAGAAATCTGCCCGAGTGCCCTGCACCGCCTGCAGGTGCCCGACAACCCGTAGTGGTACTCTTCATCGTCCCTTCCACACGACCTCAAGTAGGCCGTGTGCGCGAAAAGCCGCTCACTTAGGGACCTACCGCGGTGCCCTTGGCGCCTTCTTTTCTTACTCACGATTTGTCTCCTTTTGACTGGGGTTATCAAACCTCCACCATAGGTCGGCGCCATGCCGCCTTTCATGCGAAGTTCGATCTGTTCCAGTCAGCCGAGATTGTAGCACTTGCAACACAAAAGTCAAGTTGGAGGACGCATTTAGTATTTAGTATTCCGTATTCAGTATCTTTAATCTCCATGTATTTATACAGAATACGGTATACGGAATACTGTATACCGCTTCACTTATGCCTCATCCGGCGCTTGCCTCCGGGGACCTTTGAGTAATTTCTCTTTTTCTTTTTTGCCATTGTGGATATGGTTAGCCGTTCTTGTAATGCCTCTATTCTAGCATGCAATGATGGAAGGCAGTCAGACTGCCAGAAACTGCCAGAAATATACTCGGCTATCTGGCCGGAGTGCGGTTCTTGTTCAAGATACAACGAAGACACTCCTTCTGATTTTTGCGGGTCTTGAGATACTTATTTCCGCAACGGCAAACAGGCGCCTTTTCGCGCTCCGGTTTGGCGACAAATTTACCACGCCATTGAAAGGTTTTTACTGGTGTATTCATATCTATGCGATAATAATACATTTAAACCCTGTCGTCAAGCCACGACCTTATATGCTTATTCGCGCGAATAAGCATATAGTTTTTGGAGCTGGTTTCTCATAGTTCCTATTATTTCGAGTCTCCTTTCAACTTTTCTGCCTTGATCTTGTTTAGGATTTTCTTTACCTCATCAAGACTATCTACATCTAGTATGGAAACGGGGACGGGTTTCAAGCCCAATTTCTTTAGCGTTGCAATTCTCTCTTTGAGAACCCTCGGTGCAACTGCATCTGTTTTTGTAAGAAATACGTATTCCGTCTTGACAGAAAGAAGCGGATTGTGGATTTCCAATTCATTGCGAATAATTTCATGATCTTGCGCGGGGTCTTCCGACTCCGCGGATATTAAATGGAATATCGTCGTCGTGCGTTCAATGTGTTTAAGAAATTTTACGCCTAGCCCCTTCCCTTGCGACGCTCCTTCGATAAGCCCCGGAATGTCCGCTATGATGAGTTCGTAATATGCGCCGAGATGCGGTTCAAGAGTCGTAAAAGCGTAATTTGCCACTTTGCTTTTTGCCGCGGTAAGCTCGTTAAGAAGGCTGGACTTTCCCGCGTTGGGCAACCCCACGAGGCCGACATCGGCGATAAGCCGAAGCTCAAGATGATATTCGCACACATCTCCCGCCAATCCCTCTTGAAATTGAAGCGGAGTGGTGTTTATCGCCGAGCGATATTTGAAATTCCCTTTTCCGCCCATTCCACCTCCGGCAGCAAGAATTCTCTGGCCGACTTTTATCATTTCCTGCTTGTACCCCGTACCAAGATTAGTGATTGTCGTTCCCGTTGGGATTTTGAGGACAAGGTCTTCGCCGCGCCTTCCGTCAAGAAATCGGCCGCGGCCGTTCTTCCCGTCCTCGGCTTTCATCTCTTTATTGCTCGCGTACGACATGAGCGCGTTTATGTTGGAAACGCCCTGAAAATAGACATTGCCACCGTTGCCACCATCGCCCCCCACGGGGCCCTGCGAGAGTTTAACTTTGTTGAAAGCGACAGCGCCGCGCCCGCCGCGCCCAGCGTGCAGGCGTATGGTGATTTCATCTATTAGCATTTCCGCATGCTATCACGATTGAGCGCGATTTGGGACATTCCAACATTCTGCAGAATGTTGGAATGTCGTGAACTTAAGGATTCTTGTGCAGAAAAGCGAGTTTTTGTTTTCGTGTCCATCTCTTAATCTCCGCCTCGCGAGCGCGGGCCTTTGCGAGCGAGCGGAATCTTTCGTAATGTTTAAGAATCACCGGCCGGCGGATTTTTGTGTAGTGCGCTCCCCCCTTCAATTCATTATGCTCTTTCAATCTCTTCTCAAGATTATTCGTGCATCCGACATAGAGTGTTTTATCGGCGCATAGAAGGATGTAGGTAAAATGTGTCATATGGTGATAGTCTACTACTTCAAGCATATATGAATACAGATAAGCCACAGTACCCAATGCGGATAAACAAATATCTCGCGTCTAAAAAATACTGCACCAGGCGGGAGGCGGATGAAGTTATAAAAAAGGGCAAGGTTTTTATCAACGGAAGGCTCGCTGTGCTCGGCGACAAAATCACGGAGAAAGATTCTGTGGAAGTGAAGTGGCGGGCGAAAAATTGCAGGTACTACGCGTACAACAAACCGCGCGGAATCATAACGCATTCTCCGCAAGGCGATGATGAGGAAGATATCGCGATGATACTGCCGCGCAATCTCAAAAACGTTTTTCCTGTCGGCCGGCTCGATAAAGATTCTTTCGGATTGATAATTCTCACCGATGATGGGAGAATTGTGGACCCGCTTCTTAATCCCGACTTCGTGCATGAGAAAGAATATTGGGTCACGTGCACTGCAAATTTGCCACTCAATTTCAAAGAAAGAATTGAAAAAGGTGTGGACATCGGCGGGTACGTAACCAAACCGTGCAAAATTGAGCTGTTGAGCTACAACAAATTTTCGGTAACGCTCACCGAAGGCAAGAAACACCAGATACGCAGAATGTGCGGGGCGTTCGGCTTGGACGCCTCCGGCATTGAGAGAAAAAGAATTATAAATGTAAAACTGGGGCCTCTCCCGCCAGGCGAGCATCGCCCAATCCAAGGAAAAGAATTGCAGGACTTTCTGAAAATGCTCGGATTTTGATTTGTGCTACGCTTGATATAGGACGTTCGAACCCACACTTGACTAAAAAAATGATATATTAAGACCCTGTGGATACCGAACAGAAACTGTCTCACCGTTCGCTCACAACTCCGGGGCGCGAAGATCTTTCGCCATATCCGCCCGTCGGGCAACTTAGTTTCGAAAGAATCATCGGAATGGATGAGGCGGTACTTGATAGAGCATTTAAGGAACGGCATGGGCTTAACGAAGTATTTAAGCCTGGGAAGCCCGACTATTCTCGGTACTATGCGAAAAAAGAAGAGTCTGATGCGAGACGCCTTGAATTAAAGCGTGTTATTTTAGCGCGTCTTGAGGGAATAGGACTTGGGTCTAAATCCAGAATCTGGGATTGGCATGCTTCGATAAAGACTGATGATAAGAATCCTGAGTCAACCTTACGCGTAATTCTTAGCAACCACCTAACCGACGAATGCAAGCTCCGTATTGAAGAGGTCTGGAAAAGACTAGCGAGGGAAGCTGCTGTTCTGGCTCCATACCCTGAGCTGAAAAAATTAGAAAAACAAGTGCAAACCAAGCTTATAAGTCTTGGCCAGTCACCCCTTTCAATGGTTGATATTTTCAGGACTGAAGAGCTTCCGTCGCACGCGGGCAAGGGTTTGCAAAGTACACGACTGAACCTTGAAACAGCTTTGAAACTGTACCTCTTAAAGCTAGAAGGTCTTTCTCATGCGGACTGTGCACAAAGACTCGGCATCACGGGGAACACAGTTAATAGTTTCTTGAATGATTACGTCACGAAACGTGCCAGAGAAGTATATAGAACGGCTATAGGCTTGAAACCACGCTATAAAAGGTAATCCGCTGTAAAATAAGTTTTTAATAAGTATTCAAAACCAAACCTTAAGACATGGCTTCCATTAGTTTGACAACTTTCGAACCCATCATTTGCGGAAGTTTAACCTAATCAAGAACTTACTTCTCCAAATCCAACACTTCATCAATCCTGATTTTTGCGACGAATTCTGGCACGTGGGATACCAACACCATTGCGCTTTCATAACTATTGAGTGCCTCTGCAATTATTGGAATGTGGCGGAAGTTTATGTGGTTCGTCGGCTCATCGAGGATTAGGATCCCCGGCTCTTGGAGGACAAGTCGCGCGAACGCAACCAGCCCCTTCTGCCCTTCTGAGAGGTCGCCGATTTTCGCGTGTATCATGTCGGCGGTAATTAAGAATCCCGCGGCAACAGAACGCACGTGCTGTTCGGAATGCCTACGCGCGACCGAGTATAGAGAATCAAAAACCGTGTCCTCAAAGTTGAGAGTGGAAAAATCTTGGCGGTAATACCCCACCGTAACTCCTTCAGCGATGCTCGCGCCTTTTAATGTGCTTTTTGCAATCGATTCTAACAGCGTGCTTTTTCCGATTCCGTTCGGTCCCGTCAATAATAGGTGGTCTCTGCGCTTTAGATGGATATTGGCCTTCTGCGTACTTTGCTTATGATTCTTCATCCGGGTGAATGAGGTGATGCCGAGAATCTCGCCGACGATATCTTTCTGTGCTGGAATATGGAATGGTCGGATAGTTTTATCCTCTTTGCGGACATCCACTTTCGCCTCTTCCATCTCTTCCACTTTCGTACGCATTTTCTTCGCGACCAAACGCATCTTGCCTCCCTTTTGGGCAAAAAAGTTCATTTTGTCTTTGTTGGCCTGAATCTCTTTGGCAAGCTGAGCATTTTTCCTGTTCTCCTTTTCCATTCGCAGAGCAATCTCGGAAACCACATCAAAATAATCGCCGACATATTGCTCGACTTTTCGAGTGAATACATCAAGATACAAAACTCCATGCGTAAAAGCGTTCAAAAATCCTGCGTCGTGCGAAATAACGATGCAGGTTTTTGTGTAATCAATCAGGAATTTTGTGAGATGTTCGATGCCTGCTTTATCGAGGTTGTTCGTCGGCTCGTCCAAGAGCAAGATGTCCGGATTCTGGATGAGCGCGGAGGCCAAAAGAAGCCGTGCTTGCTGGCCTCCGGAAAATGATTTTATGAGACGAGAGTGCACTTTCTCATGTCCCCTAAGATTCACAACTTCAAGCGCTTCATCAATTCGCGGGTCTATGTCGTATATCTTTTTGTCGAAACACTTCTGAAAGAATGCGCGGACTGTCAGCTCATATTCTTCGCGCGGCATCACCTGCCGCGCTGTGGCAATCGTTTGTCCATTCTCTATATGAATGCTTCCAGACTGCGGTTGTGAGGCACCAGTTATGAGACCGAAAATCGTGCTTTTGCCAGCGCCGTTTTGACCCATCAATGTTATTTTCGAGCCCTCGCGTACTGAAAAACTCACCTCATCTAGAATGGGCTTCGCGTGTTCGTACTCAAACGACACGTTTTCGAATCTAACGACTATATTATTCGCAGACATTGGAAGAACTTACAGTATATTCGGCCAAACTCAAAGGATTTTCTTAAAGCGCGTTTATTTTGATTAGCAATGCCTCAAGGCGACATCTTGATGTACACCTTGATGGAACATGACACCTTAGGATTACCCTTGCACCACATCAATAGATTTGTCTTTTGGCTTAATAAGGGCTTCCTTACCACGAAACTTTGCTTTAAGTCCTTTTTCTGTTTCTGTTATCCGTATGACCTCGCAATTCTTTATCCCATCCTTCTCCTTCATAACATCCTCTAAAAATATTCCAAGATAGTTCTCGTGTCCGAATGCCAAGATTTTTATATTCTTTTGCATTTTCGAATCACGCACTTTCTTAAGTCCGAACTCTGCAAGGCGCACCAGATTTGCAAAGTCTTTGTCGTACAACTCTCGTGCTGTAGTGATTTCAGGGAGGAATTTCTTGACCGCTTTAGAATATTTAACAAAGTTTTCTCCCCATGAGGAACTTGAAAACTGTGGGTCAGCTTCAACAATTGCTCGCGCTGATTCCCACCGAGCGCGAAACGCAGGGTCTACTTTATCCCAACGCAATGCTCCCTTATTAATCTGGGCATTGGGGTTAAAAACGCTCTGCGCAAGCACATTCCCGATGTTGCGCCACAGATTCTTTAGTACCTTGATATCACCAGCTTCCATCTTTTGCGCTAACTCTTGACCATGGCGGCGAGGTTGGAGCCGCGATACGATTTGCTTGCGCTCGATAATTTGGAATCCTTTCTTGCGCGCCGCGTCCAAATATATTTTTCCCGTCTCAATTGCGCGCACTTGATCGCTCGATGCGAAGAAAAGAACATCTTTATCAGGGTCAAGAGTCGAGAAATATTTCTCTGCTTCTGCTTTTGCAAGCTCAATGCCCTCTGGCGTGAGATCCGGCCATTGCTGATTTGCGATGTCGTCTGCATCTATGGACTTAGTTGGATTGCCGCCTCCCAACACGCCGAGCACAGACCTATAGAAAGCATTGCTGTGCCGAAAAAAGGCAACTTCGTCTTCACGAGGGTTGTTTTGTGAGTTTGTTGGCTTCATTTCTTGCATAAGTTTTTCGCTCTTAGAATCTAGGCAATTCCTTGATTCGAATCAGCCTGATTCTATCAAATAAACTCATTTTCTTGCGTCTAAATCCGAGTTTTCATCTTGGTCAACAGTTCCGATAATGCCTGTCATCCACTTCTCCGTTTTCTCTACGAAAGCGTGAAGTTTTGGATAACGAATTGTGTGCGATTCAATCCATTTGCGAGCTTTAGAAGAGGCAATGGAAAGAAGTATAAGACCGATGACAAGAAATAGAATTCCCTGCAAGAAGGGAAGAGCCAATCCTAAAATGCCGAGAACGATAAAAATCACTGCGGCCGCAAGTACGAGTATCCTCTTGATTTCTTTGTGCATATTTTGCGACTGTTTAAGACCCCGTCCGCCAGCTGGCGGACGGGGTCTTAACTCACTTCTTATTCTTTTTCGGCTTCTTCGCTTCCTTCCTCTGGGCATTGTTTCCTTTTGCCATATTGTTTGAGCGGTTATTAATTATAATGGGTATATTTTAGCACACACCAATCAAAATGCGGCTGCAAATCCTGCGTACACGATACTTGTACATATGTACAAGTATCGTGTACGCCTTGAAAGCAAATGTTTATCCACGTCTATCGGAAACTCGTGCCCATAAATACGTTACTATACTAGTAATGACATTCATCGGGGCTCGCCCAATTTCCCGCGGGGATACTCTGCGTCACCGCTTCTCCACGCTTCTCGATGTGGATGTCGCGGACGATGCTGAGACGCTGAAAACATACAGCCGCGACACCAGCATTTTTGAGCGAACGCCTTCGCTTGTCGTGTATCCGAAAAACGCGGAGGATGTTTCCGCCGTAGTTCACTACGTTCATGAGGCGAAAATGCACGGGGACAATATTTCGGTTGCCGCGCGCTCGGCTGGAACGGATATGTCGGGAGGTCCTTTGACCGATTCTGTCTTAATGGTCTTCACGAAACACATGAATCATATCGGCGAGATAACTGATGATTACGCGGTAACAGAGCCGGGAGTCTATTATCGCGATTTTGAGAAAGCGACCGTCGCACACAACGGGCAAATCCTTCCATCATTCCCCGCGTCCCGAGAGATATGCGCTTTAGGCGGAATGATATCTAATAATTCTGGCGGTGAATTGACGCTTGAATACGGGAAAACGAATCGCTATGTGAGAGAGCTTGACGTGGTGCTCTCCGACGGTTCGCGCGCGACCCTGCATCCTCTATCCTCAAACAAACTGAAAGAGAAAGAGGCAGAGCAAACTCTAGAGGGTTCAATTTATCGCGGAATCCACGAACTGCTCACAAACAAGGCCGAGGAAATCGAGCGAGCGCGCCCGACGGTCACAAAGAATTCCGCAGGATACGCCTTGTGGGATGTGCATGACAAGCAACGCAATACATTTGACCTAACGCAACTTATTACCGGCTCGCAAGGCACTCTCGCATTTGTAACGAAAGCGAAGATGGGTTTAGTCCATAATAAACCGCACCGCTCGATGCTAGTCATCTTTCTTTCCGATATCAATATCCTGCCAGAAATCGTCCACCGAGTTTTGAAATTCAACCCCGAATCATTTGAGTCGTACGACGACCAGACATTCAAACTCGCCGTACGATTTATTTCGCAGATAATCGGACACTTCGGCATCGTGCAAATGATCCAACTCGGAATCGCTTTCATCCCAGAGATGTTAATGGTGCTTTTCGGAGGAGTTCCCAAACTCGTTCTCATGGCGGAATTTTCCGACGAGACAGAGCACGACGCGCTTTTCCAAGCGGAAGCCGCGGAAAGGGCTCTTCACGGGCTCGCAGTGAGCACGAGAATTGCCAAAAGCGAGACGCAGGCGGCAAAATATTGGACTATTCGACGTGAAAGCTTCTCTCTTTTGCGCAAAAACCTTAAGGGATTGTACGCATCGCCTTTCATAGACGATATCGTCGTGCATCCGGATGATTATCCAATGTTCCTTCCGGAACTGAATAAACTACTTTCATCCTACAATTTGATTTATACGATTGCAGGACACGCGGGTGAAGGAAATTTTCACATCATTCCGCTGATGGATCTCAATAAGCCGGAAAGCAAAAAAGCGATTTTGGAACTTCAACCAAAAGTGTACGAGTTAGTGGCAAAATATCACGGCTCGATAGACGGCGAACATAACGACGGGATTATCCGCACTCCATATCTGCCTATGATGTTCGGCGAAAAAATGTGCGACATTTTCGCGCAAGTCAAAAACATTTTTGACCCATTAAATATCCTAAACCCCGGCAAAAAAGTCGGCGGAACTATCGCAGATATCGAGAGGAGTATTCTGAAAAGGTGACTAAGCCGAGTTCCGTGGCGTATGTACAAAAAGCATCACAATAATTAGAAACGCAAAGATGGTGAAGGACATGAGCGGGAATGTGATGTAGCCGAACTCAAAAAGATAGCGCTGGGCGCAATCTACGCCGGTGGAAACTGCCGGACACGGCACAATGCTTGACCCTCCCATTTGCAGATAGTGCTGATAGAGAGCAACCGCTCCGCCGAATACTGAAAATGCGATGCTGTAATCGGCGACGCTTTTGTCGCTTTTCCATATTGCAACGGCAAAAAGCAGTGCTTGCGGATAGAGAAAAACTCTTTGGAGCCAGCACAATCCGCAAGGAAGAACGCCTAGAATTTCGGAATAAAATAATGAAATCGCTACCCCGCCGAGCGACATTAAAAATCCAATCCACAAACCCCACTTCCCCAAAAAGTCGGATATCGGCGCGAGGTCTGTAAATTTCTTTCGCAAGAAAAATAATGCAAGGAATGCGACGCTGACAATTTGCAGGGCAATAACAGCGAGCGCAAGGGAGTAGTTGAGGGGCATAGTTATCAGCTTGTTGCTTGTAGCTTGTAGCTTGTAGCAAAATGCAAATTCATACGACGCTAGTTTCTGGCTACGGGCTACTGGCTACCAGCTACTGGCTTGGTAAAACACATCCGCTCGCGGTCGCTAGCTCCTCCAAGGTGCGCTCGCCAGTCAATATTTCCCCATCGGGAAACACCCACGTCGGGTATCCTGTTATGTTCTTGTCTTTGCAAATCTGCGTCTGCCCCTTTCCATCGGGAGTTGAACATTCTACATACGGCAAGAGTTTCTTAGATTTGCCGAAAAGTTTATTGGTTGCCTGGCAGTGAGGACACCAAAACGCGCCATAGTAAACCGTTCCCGAATCCTTAAGGCATTGTGCGAATCCATCAAGTTTTCCAGGACCCGGCGGGTTCACTATAAAATTTGTCCCGATTCCACCAACGATAAGCGCGAGTACGACTAGCCAGAATATGAGGGCGCCACGTTTCATGACATCAATACTACCAACGATATATACGTATGTGAAGAGGTGCCAAAAATTTGCAAAACTCAATTTGCAATTTGCAAACAAAATTCCAATTTTCAATTTTCAAAGCGGACTTGCCGTTTGATTTTTGAAGTTTTTGATTTCTTTGCAAATTGATTTTTTGAGCTTGCAAGTTCCCACTCGAGGAGACACCTTCTAAAGCTAAGGAGTCACCTCGAAAGCCGCCGACACTTCTATCTGTAAACCGCATCCTGCACACTTGCATCCAATCGGTTTGATGAATTCGTCAAAGTATTCTTCTCCGTAATCAATGCTCAATTCCTCGCTTTTCGCTATGTCGCGGGTCGCGTAAATTAGAATGTGGCTGTCCCGCATATCCGCTTCGCAGTTCGGCTTGCACGAATGATTGATGTACCTTGCGATGTTGAAGCGCGGACTGCCGTCAATTGTCCATTCTCCATCTATCTCAAAAAGATATCTGGAGTCGGAGGTATCTGCCTCCGTAGTTGGGATATGCCTGCCTTTGTATTCAAGAATAAAATCTCCCTTACGAAGCGAAGAAGTGGCAAAAAGCCCATGCCCCGTTCCGGGCTTGGATTTCCGTACGGCAAACCGGGCTTGAAGTATTCGTGTTCGCATATTGATTTCTCAAGATTGAGAGGTGGGCATTATAGACGACAAGAATAATTTTATCCACCGCAACAAAATCGGGCAGTCAGTAGTTAGTAGTAAGTAGTCAGTAGAGAAAAAGCAGAATCCAAATGCTAATAATCTACGCCTAGGCGTAGATTATTAGCATTTTTCTCCGGAGGTTAAACCTCCGGATATTCTGCTTCCGCGTACGTTCCGCATAGAATGGCCTTTACAAATTCCCCCCCCCTGGTACGTTGAAAGTGGTGTTCAACCGGGCGTGGTCATTCTGCTCATCTGGAGCATATGACTACGCCCAACCTCGGGAAGGAGGTGATTTTATGCGCTACCACCGCGCGCAACAAAACAACTAAGCCACACAACCAAGGCTGAAGTGGGGCTGAGATTGTCCCCACAGTTGGGCCACCGGTACGGAAGTGCCGGTGGTTTTCCTTTTTATGCAAGCGGTGGAACGTCCAAGGTCTCACCCAAGAACCAAACCTGCGAGGAGACACCTCCCCTTCAGGTGAGGAGTCACCTCTCAATTCCCGAGAGACCTTGGGAATTTCCAAAATCTGCTATAATCCTGCTGATGATAATAACCTACCATGATGCAACATGCGTACGAATAAGCGCGGGAGATACTACTCTCGTCTTGGGGCCCGTTTCCAAGCAGTCAAAGAATTTTAAGCCGACGAATTTCGGCGCGGATGTGGCTTTCGTCTCGCTCAACCATCCGGATATGAACGGCGTCGAGGAAGCGGGGCGAGGAGATAAAGTGCCTTTTGCGGTCACCGGCCCAGGAGAATATGAAGTCAAAGAAATTACTGTCGCGGGATTCCCGACTAAATCAAAGTACGGCGGAAGTGAAAAGATAAATACCGTCTACGCGCTGAAATTCGACGGACTCTCGGTTTTATACCTCGGCGCGCTTGGCAATACGGAACTTCCGCCTGATGTTCTGGAAATGGATTCGCCGGATATTCTTATAATTCCTGTCGGAGGAAATGGAGTTTTGACTTCAGCAGAGGCACAAAAGCTCTCCGTAAAACTTGAGGCGAAAATAATCGTTCCGATTCTCTATGACGACAAAACACTCAAGCAATTCCTGAAAGAATCCGGCGAAGAAAAAATAGCGCCGGTCGATAAATTGACACTAAAGCCCCGCGACGTGGCCGGGAAGGAGAATGAGGTGGTAGTATTAAGCAGTTGACAGTCGACAGTTTACAGTTGACAGCAGAAATCAGAATCTCAATGCATTTTTCTGTAAACTGTTATCTGTAAACTGTAAACTTGTCGTATGGTTCTCAAAAAAGCTGTCGATAATTTGAGAGGACGTCCGCATCATGAGCGCCGGGCTGTCGCGCGCGGTAGCGCGCTAGTGGTGGTAGGCATATTGTTCCTCGGCTGGGTGATATGGTTTTTTAATAACATCACTGCGAACGGGATACAAATCGAACCGATACAAATTCCAAAACTGAGTGCGTTTAATACGGAATCAATAATAGAAGCGAGGAAACAAGTACAAGATAGTCTAAGTGAGATGAAAAACAGGCTTCCGACACCGGCCGATACTGATCCCCAAGACTAGGAATAGCGGCAGTCAGACTGCTTTCATGGCAGTCTGACTGCCTTTATTTCCTGCATTTTCTGTGATAAAATGACACTAATATGGCTCGAAAGGATGATGGGAAAAGGAAGGGTAAAGAACCGCAAGAAATCCCCGCGCGAGCGGGGGCTGGCATAATCTCCAGAAACATTACGACGGAGATGCGCGAGTCGTACCTTGACTACGCGATGTCCGTCATAACCCAGCGCGCGCTTCCAGACGTGCGTGATGGATTGAAGCCAGTACACCGAAGAATCTTATTCGCGATGCAGGAAGCTGGACTTTCCGCGAACGCGAAGACGCGAAAATCGGCGACCGTCGTCGGAGACGTAATAGGAAAATACCACCCGCACGGCGATGTGGCTGTGTATGACTCAATGGTAAAAATGGCGCAGGATTTTACGATGCGCTACCCGCTCATAATCGGTCAAGGAAATTTTGGCAGTATAGACGGAGATTCTGCAGCGGCATACAGATACACCGAGGCGAAAATGTCCAAACTCGCATCATTGATGATGAACGACATAGACAGAGATACTGTGGATTTTCTCCCTAACTACGACAACACAAAAAAAGAACCTTCTGTATTGCCTGCCGCGTTCCCAAATCTTCTTGTCAACGGAACCCTCGGCATCGCGGTCGGCATGGCGACAAACATTCCTCCGCACAACATCCGCGAAGTGTGCGAGGCGGCAATACATTTGATAGAAGACCCCGAAGCGACGACTGACGACCTTATGAAATTCGTGCAGGGACCCGACTTCCCGACAGGATGCATCGCGTTCAACGAGAAAGATATCGCCCATGCTTATGCCACAGGGCGCGGAGGAGTCGCGGTGCGCGGGAACGCGGAAATAGCTGAGGGCAAGAAGGGCGATTACCAAATTGTCATAACCTCAATCCCCTTCCGGGTTAACAAATCAGACCTACTGACGAAAATCGCCGACCTCGTGCACGAAAAGAAAATTGAGGGTATACGGGATATTCGAGACGAATCTACCAAGGATATCCGAGTTGTTATAGAACTCAAAAATAATGCGCATCCGCAGACCGTGCTGAATTATTTGTATAAGCACACACAGCTTGAAGAAACATTCCACTACAACGTTGTCGCTCTTGTAGACGGAGTTCCGCAGACGCTCTCACTCAAGGCGCTTATTGAGTACTTCGTAGAGCACCGCAAAGAAGTTGTTACGCGAAGAGCGAAGTTTGATTTGAAGAAGGCGCAAGACCGCGAGCATATCCTGCTCGGACTCTCCAAGGCGCTTGACCACATTGACGAAATTATCAAGCTCATCAAGAAAAGCGCGGATGTGGACGCGGCGCGCCTCGCTTTGATGAAGACCTTCAAGTTTTCGGAACTGCAAGCGAACGCGATTCTTGAAATGCGCTTGCAAAAACTCGCCGGACTTGAACGCAAGAAAGTAGAGGATGAATTGAAAGAGGTCCAAGCTCTCATTGAATTCCTTATGTCACTCCTTAAAAGCGAGAAGAAGCTCATGGAGGTCATCAAGAAAGAAATTCGCGAGGTTATTGAGAAGTACGGAGATTTGAGGCGCACAAAAATAATGAAGCGCGCAGCGACTATTCTTTCCGCGGAGGATTTGGTTGCGGACGAGGAAAGCGTGCTTGTTCTGACTGCCGGTGGGTACATAAAGCGGACGAATCCGAGCGAATACCGAAAGCAGAAGCGCGGAGGCATAGGTGTGATGGATTTGGACACAAAGGAAGAAGACTTCGTCACACAATTTTTGACGGCGAGCGCGCACAACGACATTCTTTTCTTTTCTGACCGTGGGAAAGCATACCAGCTCAAAATGTACGACATTCCGGAAGGCAGGCGCGCGACCAAAGGAAAGTCAATAATGAATTTTCTCTCGCTTGAACAGGGGGAAACTGTCACTTCCGTACTTGCTATGCCGAAGGAGCTTAAAGCGATTGAAGGGCTCTCGCTGGTACTCGCGACTAAAAATGGAACGGTGAAAAAAGTCACGGCGGATAAATTCCGCGATGTGCGCCGAAGCGGACTCATTTCAATTTCTCTCGATAAAGGAGATGCTCTTATATGCGCACGATTTGCGAACAAAAACGATGATGTAATTCTTACCACCTCAAAAGGACAGTCCATTCGTTTCAAATCGGCAGATGTGAGGGAGATGGGAAGACAGGCGGGAGGAGTTCGCGGAATTAAACTTCGCTCTGGAGATTTTGTCGTTGGTTCTGACATAGTGCCCGCCTCCGGCGCAAAGACAGCAGAGCTTTTAGTTCTTTCTTCCACGGGTTATGGAAAGAAAACAAAACTTGGAGAATACAAAACACAGGGCAGAGGCGGTTCCGGAATAAAAACGATGTCCATTACGGCAAAAACAAAGCAATTAGTTGGAGCAGCAGTTGTGGGCGGAAGCGGGGAATCGACGAAACAAGGAGAACTTGTAGCGATGTCGCAGAAGGGAACTGCGATACGGACTGGACTTGATGAAATACCGACATTAAGCCGCGCAACGCAGGGCGTAAGGGTGATGAAGCTCCGCGAAAACGACAAGGTTGCCTCTTTTGTGGTTTTTCCTTTTGACGATTCAGTGCAGGAATAACGGATATGATTGAGGCCTCTATAAAATTGAATGTGATGCGAAGATTGCCTCAAGAATTGCCTCAAGCAAAAAATGTATATAACTTGAAGGATTTTAGAAAACTCACTCCACCGCAACGTATCGGCCTCGCCCCAGTAGAAGTGTGTATTACTAAACTGGGTCAACCGTTAGGCGTATCAATTCCAGTGGCAATTTTGGCAAATGCCATGGAGAACGAACAAGCGATTCTCGAAGCGTATCTTGCGGAGTTTAATATTGATGCGGGAAAATTTGACGCCGAAACAAATAAGCGGGGCCTTTTTCTAGAATTACCCGCTGACAATATACAACGAGTGCTTATTAAAGATGCCATTTTCAGATTGTTGGGCGTCAGTCAAGAGAATAGGCACAACCTTTTCGGATCCTGTAATAAACATTACAAATCTTTATCCACTGTATATAAAGAAGCCGAAAGGGAAATAGAAGACAAGAGAGAGTTATTTCCGTTTACTAATTCTGGATATTTCCCTGATATCCAAAAATATCTGGCCGAAATCGAGCAACTATCAAATATTAAGGCAGAGAAAATTTTTAAGAAGGGCTTTGCACCCCCGATGTTCTCTTGGACAGCCAAGACGATAAGTACTAAGCCGTTTTTGCTAGAGGAAGCTCTTTCGATGATTCTTCTAGCGCTCAAGGGAGAGAAAAATGCACATAAAATAGCTGACGAGCATAAAAGACCCACTGGCCTTGTACACACCTTGCTAAAAAACGAAAATAAAAGCCCCCTTTCGCCTGAAATGTTTACTTTGGTAAATAAGCTTGTAAAGAAAGGCGAATGATTCTGATTTCCTTTACCTACTGGACTTTTCTTGGGTACACTTGCGATAATAATCGGTATACAATGAACACTATGAAACTTTGCGAGAACGACAAGGTTGCCTCTTTTGTGGTATTTGCAAATGATGAAAGTGCGGTAGAATGATATCTATGTCGCAGGGGAAAAAACCATTGCCCAAAATCAAGAGAGTTGGAGGCGCAGAAGTTATCCGTACATCAAAGCAAGCCCCCAGAGAGGGAGCCGAGAGCGGCGTTGCTGCCGTGGAGGCTCTTTGTCGACCTACGAGAGCTAAACTTTACGGTTACGATTGGGAAAAGAAACGGGTTGATAACAAGCTTGATAAAAGACGCCCAATACGCATATCTCAAGCTGTTTCAATTTTATTAAATGCATCGGAGCACGAGACAATACCTATTTGCAAGGCATTTCTAAAGAAATTTGATTACGCGGATGATGATATCAGAGGACCGATAAGCAGGAGGATGTTCTTTTCTGGCTCAGATGCAAATAATGATATCAAGCCGAAAGAGATGAGATACGCCGTTTTTAGATTACTGGGCTTAAGTGAACCGGTTGCATTAAATATTCTAGGTGAGCATGATAAAAATGCCGGACAACGGTTTGAGCTTTCTGAATCTTTTTTGAATGTAATTAATCGAGTTCAGGCCGAGAGAAGTTTATATCCATTGGAACATATAGAGGAATTTCCAGGTTTGACAAATGCGCTTAATGGAATTACGACACCTCCCCACAACATTAAAGTCAAGGATGTTTTCAAAACGAATAGAGTACCCCCAGTATCTTCTTGGCAGAAGAATGGTTCACAATCGGAGTTACCCCTTGATGCTGTTCTTTCTATTCTTAGATTAGCTTTGGAGGGAAGAACTTCCAGCGAAATAGCCGCTCGCGTGCATGGATTATCGACTATCAAGGTTTCAGAGAATGAGGTGGGAATATTATTGTCAACACCAGAATTGAGTCCATTTTCTGACACTGTCCTTAAATTAGTGGACGAAAAACGAAAAGAAAAGAAAGGTCAGCAAGTGCAACCGGAGAAAGATTTGGGTTGATTATTGCGGTTTCCCCACTATATAGATAGAGTGTCGCCCACTCGATTTTAATCGGTATATAATGCGCTTGATGCATACGGTCAAAACTACAGTCGTTCATGGGGCGCGTCCGCATTTTGCCCACCCCGCGCGAAATGTCGCGGCACTTGGTATCGGCCCCGGCATGAAAATCGCGGATTTTGGGTCCGGAAGCGGAGCATACGTTCTCGCAATCGCGGAAGCTCTGGCAAACAGCGGGCATGTGTACGCGGTTGACGTGCAAGGAGACCTTCTGCGCAAAGTTAAAAGAGAGGCGACTAAAAGATCGTATGGGTGCGTGGAGGTAATTTGGGGAGATTTGGAGTACGCGGGCGCGACAAAAATCTCGGACGAAGAACTCGATATGGTGCTTATCTCTAATCTGTTGTTCCAAATTAACAACAAGAACGCCGTCCTTAGAGAAGCTCGGCGAGTTCTAAAACCCGCCGGCCGGCTTGTTATAATAGACTGGAGCGATTCTTTCGGCGGCATCGGCCCGCAAGAGGTTGATGTCGTTACGAAAGAGAGTGCCGAATCGCTCGCGCGCGCGAACGGTTTCGAGCTTTCGCGCGAGTTCCCCGCCGGCTCGCATCATTACGGTCTTATTTTCTCAAAGAAAATCTAACGCATGGCAAAACTTTCCATCTTCCAAATAGCCATTCTGATTACTTTCGGAGCGCTTGGCGTAGTCGGTATTCTTATTTTTGCTTTCGCGAATACCAGCAGTAGCACCACGAATATAGGTCCCGTTACAATATGGGGAGATATTAATTCACAAGCAATGAATTCCGTCCTCAAGAATATTTCAGATGCTAATCCAGATTTCGATCAGGTCAAATACGCGGAGAAAGACCCCGTGACATATCAATCCGACTTAGTAAACGCGCTCGCGAGCGGAACAGGACCCGACTTGTTTATTTTGCGTCAAAATCAACTGATACAAAACGCGGAGCGAGTAATTCCAATACCTTCATCCTCGCTGCCTCTGGAGCGATTCAACACTCTGTTCATCGACGCCAGTTCTGTTTTTTACGACCAGCGCGGCGTACTTGGAATCCCGATTGTCGCGGATCCTCTCGTTCTGTACTGGAACAAAGATATGTTGAACGCGGACGGATACGCCAAACCTCCCGGAACGTGGACGGAGGTGCAGGAAATGGGCGTAAAGATGCAGAGGCGAAATGACGCGGGCGGAATCGTGAAAAGCGCGATAGCGCTCGGAGAATACGCGAACGTAACAAACGCGAAGGAAATTTTGAGCGTTCTTATCTTTCAGCTTGGCGGGCAGATAGTATCTAGAGATGGTTCCGGAAATCTGGTCGCTGGGCTGTTATCCGGAGGAACTGGTTCTTCGCAGACCGCGGAAAATGCCTTGCGCTTTTACACCGAATTCGCGAATCCTTCAAAATCCTATTATTCATGGAACAGAGCCTTGCCCGCGTCACTAAACGCGTTTGCCGCGGGAGATTTGGCCCTGTACATAGGATTTGCTAGCGAGGGACAACTCATCGCAAGAATGAATCCAAATCTTAGCTTTGATGTTGCGTCCCTGCCGCAGATAAAAACCGGGACTCTTGCTGTTAATACGGCGCGCGTGTACGGAATTTCGATTTCACGCACGACCAAGAATCAGACCGGAGCTTTTGCTGTCGCGTCGCAATTCGCATCCCCAACTTCCGGAATGGGGCAACAACTTGCGACCGCGCTCGGAATCCCGAGCGCGTTGCGAGATGTACTTGCCTTGCCAGCGAAGGGCGCGGGCGAGCTATACAGACGAGAGGCGCTGATATCGCGCTCATGGATTGACCCGAATCCTGCCAAGACATCTTCCGCGTTCCGCGCTATGATTGAAAACGTTACCAGTGGCGCTCTTAGTCTTTCGGAAGCAGTCAGTCGCGCCAATCAGGAAATTGACGCCGGCATTTAAAAACATGAGAATCTTGCTCGCATATTTGAAAAAGCTCGCGAATCCGGTTTTTTTCGGCATTGTTTCTCTGCTTGCACAAACTGTCATCGCGCGCGCGGACGATAAATCATCGACGTTTCTCGAAAATCCTCTTAGAGCCGAGTATTCCACAATCCCGACTTTCATAGCCGGCGCGCTTAAGGCTGTTGTGATAATAGCGTTGCCTATCATTGTGCTCTTTTTCGTAATCGCCGGATTCAAGTTCATTTCTGCCCAAGGGAACCCTAGCGCGCTTGACGAGGCACGCAAGAATTTCATGTGGGTAGTCATTGGGGCGCTTTTAATCATGGGGGCTTGGGTACTTGCGACATTAATCGCATCTACAGTTTCGAAGCTTGTCGCGCCCTAATATGACCGGTATCACGTCGGTAATCCTCGCGTGTGCTATCGTGGCGATTCCCGCTTTTGTGTTTGCCGCTCCTGCCGCTCGCACGTATGGAGAACTCATTGATAAACTCGTATCAATAATTGCGATGGGTTCTATAGTTCTTGTAGTTCTCGCGTTCGTCGGTTATTTTTATGGCATATCCACAAACATTCTCAAATTCGGTGAAGAAAATAGCGCTGAAAAGAGAACGGCGTTTTTCTTCTGGGGGATTATTATACTTTTTGTAATGTTAAGCTGGCTGGGGATTTTGCGATTGCTTGGCAATACGTTCTTGATACCGCAGGACACGCAAAATCAGCAACAACAGCTAGCGCCAGGGCAGAGGAGCGCGTAGCCGCCAATTACTATCTTTTTATCTATCATGACGCGTAACATTCTAAGTTTGCAAGTAATTGCGGTGTCAGCGGCATTCCTTCCGACTGCCGCTTCTGCGATGTCCCTCGTCCAGTTTTTCGGATTTCTCAATATATTCGTAGGCATTTTTCTGACATTGGCGTTGATACTGTACGGCGCCGCTTTCATCGTTTATACAACGCGATTCGGCTGTCCAAACCGCATGGAATCCTTAGATTTAATCGAGTGGGCGCTCTCAATATTATTCGTTCTAATCGTTGTGCTTGGAGTAGTTCAATATTTCCAGCGACACCCAGCAAACATGGCGTATATCATCGGCACAATCGTCTTTGTGATTGTGCTTTGGCTAATTATTTACGCTTATAGCGGAGGAAAGAAGAAAGAGGCGCCGCCCGGGCCGATGGGACCGCCGCCGCCTATGCGTTAAATAAAATCAAGGGCTTCTCTTGTTTATCGCCAAATTACAACGAGAAAACCATGTTGTTTTGGACGGTGCGGGTTCATCTTCCGTCCAAAACAACATGGTTTTTGAACACCCCCGTTATCCACACCCGTTTCCTCTGGCCGTTGTGCTTTTCGGGGCTTAATATACCATTACAGTACTTAATCATAATAATAGTAATAGCAGGTAATCAGACAATATCTTTATGCAATATTTTATGCGTACACGAACTATTGGTATCTCGGCTCTCGCGTTTGCAGCTATTGCCTTGCCGTTTATCGCTATCGCGCAAGTAACCGTTGAAAGCACCTTGGATAGGGTGCTTGGTATTCTGAACATGGCAATGTTTCTTTTCATTACTATTGCAATCGTAGTCTTTTTCTGGGGTTTGATTACATACCTTGGAAATATCGGGGGAGAGGATGCGGCAAAAAAGGGTATTCAGCTGATGTTATGGGGCATAATTGCGCTTTTTGTCATGGTGTCTGTTTGGGGCATTATTCGCCTTTTGCAGAATACGTTCGGAGTCGGGGGTAACCAGACAGCCATACCGGTTTCTACGTTCAATCGGCAAGGTGCCTATGGAGTTAACCCAGGTACGACAGGAGTCATACAGGTTAGTGGTGGAATTAGCGTTCCATTCTAGTACTAATTGGCCAAGCGAGGTTTACACTCTGGCTGAAGTGAAACATTGTAAGAAGAGTGTTTTACACGAGGTCATACGCTCTCTCCTATAGATATATGGATACCGCCGCAGAAGAGCTCGTCGACCGCTTTACAAATCTAATAATAAACCCGACGGTATGGCTCGTATTTACGGCCGGCCTTTTTCTTTTCTTGTGGGGCCTCGTCACGTTCATCTTCAATCTCGGCGAAGGCGGTGAAAACACGGAGGGTAAACAGCACATGCTTTGGGGGCTCATCGGCATGTTTGTGATGGTAGGTGTGCTCGGAATCATTGCCCTTCTTAATAACACTTTCAACCTTGGTGTCACCCCCGACGCGCGCCGCTACGAGCCCGACATGAGCCGATTGAAGGACATCAATTCGGCGTATAAGTTTGTCGAGTAAGGTTTCGGTAACGCTGTGCAAAGGCGGAGTTGCTATTCTTTATTTTGTTCAGTGGCCGCAATTTGAGCAGAAGCCACCTGGTTTTTTCCCGCTCTCTTAGCCGCATACATGGCTTTGTCGGCCTTGCCTATGATGTCCTTCAGAGTTTCGCCGTTTTCAGTAGTGGCAACCCCAAGGCTCGCCGTTACTGCCGGTAGTCTCACACTTTCATGCTCTATAGGAAGCTCATGAATTGCCGCCCTTATTTTTTCTGCCACCTTGATTGCTTCCTCCTGGTTCGTCTTAGGGAGCCCGATGGCAATCTCCTCGCCACCCCATCTTCCAACCACGTCTACATCTCTAAGTATCCCACCCATGAGCAACGCTCCTATAGCCCTAAGGACAGCATCGCCTGCAGCATGTTCATATTTATCATTGATTTGCTTAAAATCGTCCAGGTCAAGAAAGATTATTGCCACATGTTTTGACCTTTCTTTTTCGGCAGTCATTTCTTTGGGTGTGCGCCTGGGCTCCCCGGCTCTCCTTGCGTGAGGTTCTTCAGTCTGTATGTGTCGTCTCTGCATGATGTTTTGCATGCGTGCAAGAAACTCTGGCCTGCTTGCGAGCCCGATGAGTGGGTCTTGCTCGCCCGCTCTGGCAAGTTCAACGGATTGGATGAGCGCCTGTTCTTCCACTTCCGCTGTTCTGTGGAGTTCCTTGATAGTTTTATTAGCATCACTAAGTTGAGTCGCAATTTGCTCAAGTTTCCTTTGATCCTTATCTTTCTCTGCCTTGCGCGTCGCTATATCTAGTTCGCGCCCCTTAAGTGTTGTGAGCGGTCTAGTAATGGGATTTTTCTTATCCAACATATTCCCATTGTACGTCAAAAGTAGAAAAAATGCATTCAGACAATAAGAAAGATAGCCAGCAGAGCGATACCAAGAACAAGCTCCCGCTTTGAGAGATACCGTATTATTGGTTCCTTTATCTGGAATTTCTTGTAGGGGTAAAAAGGATAGAATGCTCCGGTTAGTGCGTCCATGACTAGGTGAATAAGATACGCTAATGAAAATATGAGCCCGAATTCCAGATTTATCGCCATGACTAGTAATGAAATGACGAGCCATGCCTGCACGCTGTGGAAAATGTTCTTCTGGTCTCCCCACGGGTCAAGTTCAGTCAAACTTTCGCGAAGTATTGCCCGAGGTTTGAACAATATCCCATTCTTATAGTAAGAGATAAGGTGGTCTAAATCCATGAACAAAGAACCCGCGAGCGCCGCGGTGTAATCCCCTGTCACCTTACCTATAATGAGCCCGGCTATGATGTGCGTTGGGAATGTCATTTTGTGCGCCGGGCAGGATTCGAACCTGCGAAGACCGAAGTCAACGCGTCTACAGCGCGTCCCCTTTGACCGCTTAGGTACCGGCGCAACCATTGCATTATACCCAAAACAGAAGACGAGGCGAACATCCATATACGGTAATGGTACATATGTACAACTATGGTATATTATTCGGGATATGTCCGATTCGGAACACAAACGCCGTCGCGCGCAAACTGTAAAAATCTTGAAGATGGTCGCTCTTGGCGTCTTTCTTGTCGGCATTGGAGCTGTTCCCCCGCCATGGGCGATTCCGCGAATAATTCGCGAGCTTACGTCAAAAGACACTCAGGAAAATCGCCGACGCTTACGACGCAAGATTCTTGACTTGAAGAATCAGGGCTATATCGCCGAGAATGCAAGCTCTTATGTAATGACCGAACGAGGCAAGAAAATAATGGATGAAGAAGATCTGTGGGAACTAAAAATACCGATGCCCAAACTATGGGCTGGGGCATGGAATCTTATCGTCTTTGACATTCCGGCAGAAAAATCACGCTTCCGTATTCCATTTATAAGGCATTTGCAAAACTTGGGCCTCGTTTTTTACCAGCGTTCAGTGTGGATTTATCCGCACCCGATGAAAGACGAAGTGCGCAAAATCGCAAACTTCTATCGCATCTCCACGCATATATCTTTTATTACTGCAACAAGTATTGACGGGGCATCCACTCTTAAGCGCAAATTTAAGATTGCCTAGTTACGATAATGGTACATATGTACAATTATCGTATTTCCAACCAATACTCCAATCAAAAAGATACCGGGGTCTTTTGCAACGGCCCTACCTCGACGAATTTCGTTATCTCTCTGAGCGCTTCTTATGCGCCAACTGCCAATTTCGCGCGAGCGCTTGCGCCTCGTTTGCGGACGGCGCCCTTGCGCACGTCAAAGATAAATTCCGCGGGCTTTCCCGCCTCTCCTTGTTTAACATCAACATGGACAGAGCCCCCCTCCATCACATTTCTGGAAACCATCATATTGGCGACCGATGTCAATACTTTAGTTTGTATCAAGCGTTTTAAAGGGCGTGCTCCATACTGAGAGCTGTAACCTTCTTTCGCCAAATGCGCAAGCGCAGCATCAGAGAACGCGAGCTTTATATGTTTTTCCTCAAGGCGCTTTGCGATTATATCTACTTGCATGCGCACTATTGTCTTGACCGCATCCGGAGAAAGGATATTGAACAGCACTATCTCATCGAGACGATTGAGGAATTCCGGGCGAAAGAATTCCTTGAGCGAACTCATAACTTTCTCTTTGATCTTTTCATACTTGTCGTTCTCGCTTCCGTGCGATTCGCTTCCGAAACCGAGACTCGACATCTTATCAATGTGTTCAGATCCAATGTTGGACGTCATAATAATAACGGCATTTTTGAAGTTAACCGTTCTGCCCTTGGCGTCAGTCAAGCGTCCGTTGTCCAGAACTTGAAGCAAAATATTAAATACTTCCGGGTGCGCCTTCTCAATCTCGTCGAAAAGAATTACGGAATACGGGCGATGCCGCACGAGTTCGGTTAACCCTCCCCCTTCATCGTGACCGACATACCCGGGTGGCGAGCCGATCATCTTGGAAACGGAATGCTTCTCCATGTATTCGGACATGTCCACTCGAATGAGCGCCTTCTCGCTGTTGAAGAGGAAATCCGCGAGCGCTCGCGTGAGTTCGGTTTTGCCGACCCCGGTCGGACCCAGAAACAAGAAACTCCCGACAGGGCGATTCGGGTCGGCAATGCCCGCGCGGCTTCTTTTAATCGCGTCTGAGACTTTCTGCAAAGCCTCGTCTTGGCCTACTATTCGCTTCTTCAACTCGTCCTCCATTCTTGAAAGCTTTTCTGCCTCCTCTTCGAGCATGCGCGTTATTGGAACGCCGGTCCAGCGGGACACAACCCCGGCAATGTCTTCCTGCGTAATTTCTTCTTTCAGAACACGCCGTGTCGCCTGCAGTTTCTTCAGGCGCTTTGCCGCGGTTTCAATTTCTTTCTCCAATAGCGGAATCTTGCCATAACGAATTTCGGCTGTTTTTGTGAGATCTGCCATCGCTTCCGCTGAATCCGCCTCGAGGCGAGCTTTCTCTAGGTCGCCTTTCGCACGTTTTATTTCCGCGATTGTTTCGCGTTCATTCTTCCACTTGAGTTCAAGCTCATGAGTGCCGTCTTTCAAGTCGGCGACTTCTTTTTCTATCACCTTGACGCGCGCGCGCGCCTTTCCGTCGCTTTCTTCCGCCTCTTTCTTCAGCGCCTCGCGCTCAATTTCAAGGCGCATAATTTTTCTCTGTGCCTCTTCAAGCGCGGGCGGCTTGTTTTCAAGAGAAAGGCGCAAGGCAGAAGATGCTTCGTCCATCAAATCAATTGCCTTGTCTGGAAGAAAGCGCTCGGTGATGTACCGAATGGAAAGCTGGACTGCGGCGACTATCGCATCGTCCGTAATGCGCACGCCGTGATACAGTTCATAACGTTCTTTAAGCCCGCGCAAAATAGCGATTGCGTCGTCTTGCGTCGGCTCGTTCACATAAACTGGCTGGAATCTGCGCGTGAGCGCCGGGTCATGCTCAATGTGCCTCTGGAATTCTTTGAGAGTCGTCGCTCCGATGACACGGATATCGCCGCGCGCGAGCGCCGGTTTCAACATGTTCGACGCATCCATGGAGCCTTCAGCGGCACCCGCCCCCACAAGGGTGTGCATCTCGTCAACAAACAAAATTATCTTTCCCTCCGAGCGTTCTACTTCACGCATCACGGCTTTCAATCGTTCCTCAAATTCTCCGCGATATTTGGTACCGGCAATCAAAAGCCCCAAATCAAGCTGTACAAGCTCCTTTCCGCGCAAAGATTCTGGAACATCGCCTGATGCGAGCTTCTGTGCCAGTCCTTCCGCAACGGCGGTTTTTCCCACTCCAGCCTCTCCTATTAGTATCGGGTTGTTTTTTGTACGGCGCGAAAGAATTTGTATGACTCGAGTAATCTCCGTGTCGCGGCCTATTACAGGGTCTAGTTTATTTTCGCGCGCGCGATCCGTGAGTGAGCGAGCAAAGCGCGTGAGAGCGCGCGGCTTTTTCGGCTCGTCTATATCGCGAATTTTCCCTTCTTTAATATCCGTAAGTACGCGAGCGAGGGCGGCGCGATCCACGCGGAAGCGAACCAAAACATCGGATGCCTGCCCAGGATTTTCCGCGACACCCAATAGAAGATGCTCCGGCGACACGAACTGATCGTTGAAACTCGCGGCAATTCGTGGGACTGCTTCAAAAACTTTTACAAGCTCCGGAGTTAGATAAAGCTGGAAAGAGGGGGAAACAGTATTCCCTCCCCCGCTTCCCTCGATAAGCTCGAGAACAGAATCAGTCAAATGCACGACATCAACTTCTACCTGTTCAAGCATCGGCAAAACCATTGATTCTTCCTGCGTGAGAAGCGCCGCGAGCAGGTGCAGTATGGATACTTGATTATGACCTCGCTCTACCGCGAGCTGATGCGCGCGATGTACCGCCTCCTTTGCTTTTGTCGTGTAGTTGTTGAATGGAACCATATGAATAGCTTCTAGGTTCTAGGTTCTAGGCCACCCGAACCGAACCGAGTACTATTATACACTATATACCACCTTGTCATTGCACGGGCTTTTTTTCGGCGGGCGTGTTTTTAACGAGCGCTGACGATGAAATAAATCCTCCGGCAGAAACCATCCGCGAGATTCCAGTGCTCATTCCAACAACTTCTCCATCCGTGTTTATCAGAATACCGCCTGGCAAAATCGCACTGGCAGAAATACTCGTGTCTATCACGTCCGCGCGGGGTGTGTTTGCCGATTCTTGCGGAATAAGCGCCGTCATTATGCCATCGGCAATGCGAAAGATATTCTTTCCGGAAAAAGCGACGACTATCTGTCCCATGGCCGGTTTTTGAGCGGCGATAGCCGCGGATTTCCAAGAAATTGGTTTGCCGTCTGAAGATGTCGCGACTGGCGTGAAAAACGCTATTCCGGAGCTGGCATCGCGCGATGTGACAAACGCGCGAGCTCGCGTTCCATCAAATGATGTGATTACCGCGTCCGCGTTTTCCCCTAGAATGTCGGAATCGCTCGCTACAGTGCCGCTTGAATCAATCACAACGCCAAATCCCAGAAATAACGGCACATCTGAACTGCTTGAATAGACTCGTACCACGCTTGGTTTGACAAGTTCGACTGCCTTCGAGATTAGTTGGGATTCTTTTATTACTACGGTCTTTTCCTGTGTAATGACAGATGCCGCTTGGCTTCCAGGCGCCACTTTTTCCACAGTGCGCTCTATTATTCTGTTTACATTTTGAGATATAGACGGTGGCGCCTGTTCCATTAGAGAAACAGTAACAATGCCGGTTGCGATTGATGTGACGAAACTAACAAGAAGCGTTAGGAGTACTATCTGTGATTTTGAAAGGTGTTCGATGTCCATCCCGTTAGAAGTAGGAAGCTTGCGCTTCCGACTTGTTACTCGTGGCTAGTAAAAAACCGACCGATGCAAACCATGCCGCTAATATACACCCATCAGAACTTCCGTAACTTCTAACGGGATCCATAGCCCGCATCGTACCACGATGCGGAAAATATCAAATTCCAAGCAATAAACACGAGACGTACTCAAGGTGAGACCTTGGGAGTGACTCTTTAAGGTCTCACCTTGGATGTCAAACACCGAGTGTTTGACAAAAAGGGTCAGCGCAACTGGAGGCGGGCAACGATCGCGACACATTCTTTTATTGCTTCTTTGATATCACCCTCGGCTGTCTCCCTCCCCAATGAAAAGCGAAGCGAATTTTGCGCCCTCCATGGCTCGCCCATCAGCGCCGCGACAACGCGTGAACTCTTTTCTGTGCCCTCTCCGCACGCGCTCTTGGTTGAAATGAAAATGCAAGCTCGATCAAGCGACAACACAAAGTATTCGCCGGCTATATCTGGTACCGAAATGTTGAGCATGTGCGGAAGCGTGTGTTTTGTGTCACCGTTTATAACAATGCCCGTAATTTGCGACGCAAGCCCTTCGGCGAGCATATCGCGCAAATAAGCAAGACGCTTTGATTCCGACGCGCGCTCGCGCGCGACGCAGTTAAAAGCTTCCGCGAACCCTGCCGCGAGCGCCACATTCTCAGTTCCTGAACGGAGCCCCAGTTCTTGCCCGCCTCCGAGAATGATCGGGGCAAGTTCCGCTCTGTCGTCTTTAAAGAGAGCGCCAATCCCATGCGGACCATAAAGCTTGGCCGCTCCAATCGACAAAAGGTCAACGCCGAGCGAGTGCGCCGAGGCAGGTAGATAGAGCGGCGCTTGGCCGGCGTCGCTATGAAAGATGATGGTAGAGCCATGCTTCTTTTCATGCTCATGTATAACGCGTGAGATCTCAGCAATAGGTTGAATGACACCAATCTCATTATTGGCCCAGCCGAGGGAAACAAAAGCAGTTTCTTCACGCAATTCTTTTTTGAACGCAGTTGCAGATACGATTCCGTGCGCATCAGGTTTAACAAAAGAAACATTGCCGCCCATGTCTTTAATATGCAGAAAACACGCGAGAACTGATGCATGCTCGATGGACGTTGTGAGCCAGTGCGTATTCTCCAAGGTCCGACCTTGGAATCCCTTTCCGCCGGAGGCGGATCCGTCCTCGGAGGAAAGATCGGACCTTAAGAATTCAACCTTCTTTGCATATCCGAGAATCGCGAGGTTGTTCGATTCAGTAATTCCAGATGTGAAAAGAATCTCCCCCGGCTTGCATCCCAACTCCGCGGCGATACGCGCGCGGGAATTTTCTAGAGAGCGCGATGCCTTGACCCCATCATCATGAATTGAACCCGGATTCCCTACTAATTTCTCCGCTTCGCGCATGGCGCGAACCGCAGAATCCAAAATCGGCATCGCGCTTGCGTAATCCAGATATATTCTGCTTTTAGAAAAGAGTCCCACGCAAGCAATATAGCATTTTCGGCGTTCTGGCGTATAATCCTCGAAATCTTCTCTATATGAGTAGAAACAATTATGGCTCAAGAGACTTCCAATGTAACGGAGAGACCGCCTATTGTCGCGGTGATGGGCCACGTTGACCACGGCAAATCTACGCTTCTAGATTTCATTAGAAAAACGAATGTCGCTGGCTCGGAGGCCGGGGGCATTACCCAGCACGTTGCCGCGTACGAAGTCGTTCATTCGGCGAAACGCATCACGTTTATAGACACTCCCGGACACGCGGCATTCAAAGCGATACGAGCGCGCGGCGCCAACGTTGCGGACATAGCGATACTCGTTGTTGCCGCTGACGATGGAGTTAAGGCGCAAACACTTGAAGCGCTCGAAAGTATCCGCGCGGCGAAAACTCCGTTCATTGTCGCGATAAACAAAATAGATAAGCCGAGCGCGAGCGTTGAGCGCACGCAGGCATCACTAATGGAAAATGCCGTGTATCTGGAAACTCTCGGAGGAGATGTTCCCTGGACTGCGATTTCGGCAAAAAGCGGAACCGGGGTGGATGAACTTCTTGACCTTATTCTCGCCGTCGCGGAAATGGAAGGGCTCAAGGGCGATGCAACTCTCCCCGCGGAAGGATGGATTATTGAAGCGCATCGCGACCCAAAGCGCGGTATCGCGGCAACTTTAATTATCACGAACGGATCTCTTTCTACAGGAATGTCGGTGCGAGCTGGGCGCGCAATCGCACCAGTAAGAATCATGGAAAATTCTATGGGAAAAACAATCAAACAAGCGGGATTGGCGAGTCCTATTTCCATAACAGGATTTGATGAACTACCTATCGCCGGAGAGCCATTTCAGGCCTATAAGAGCAGGCGCGATGCCGAAAACGCACGTTCCGCAGATCAAGCTACGGATAAACTGATTGTCCGCCCATCCACAAATGCCTCTTCTGAAGAATCTGATGGAGTCTTCAGAATACCAATCGTGGTGCGCGCCGACACAACGGGCTCGCTGGAGGCAATAGAACACGAGATGCGGCGCATAGGGGACGAACACTCACAAATAAAAATAGTTCTTTCCGGCATCGGCGACATTTCAGAAAACGATATTAAAGCCGCATCTTCATCTTTCGGAAAAGAAACGGTAATTATTGGATTTAACGTTAACGTAGATGCCATCGGGCTTGAACGCGCTCGCCAGCACGGAATTCGCATTGAGAAATTCGACATTATTTATAAGTTGGTTGAAAAATTGGAGGAAATCCTAAAAGAGTCCTCTCCCAAGAGAAGCGTTGAGGAAATAACGGGAAGCGCTCGTGTCATTCGGCAATTCAGTACTCAGAAGAATCTGCATGTTGTCGGCGGCTCAGTGACAGAAGGCTACATAGAGCGTAATGGGTTTGTGCGCGTAACACGGCGCGGGACCGTTATAGGCATAGGAAAAATAAAAAACATACAGTCGCACAAAGAAAACGTAAATAGAGTCGAGATGGGAGGAGAATTTGGCGCGCAGATAGAGGCCGTCTTTGAAATAACGCAGGGTGATACGCTCCAGGGCTTTACGACAGTTCTGAAATAATGCCATGTCCTCACGGCGCCAAACACAAGTTGCGGAGCTTATCGCGCGCTTGGCGGGAGAATTTCTGGAACGCGAATCCAATCATCAATCGCTTATAACGGTTACGCGCGCGGACGTTTCCCCCGACCTCAAAAATGCCACAGTGTATTTTTCAGTGTTGCCGGAGAAATTTGAGCAATCCGCGTTGATGTTTGCGAAGCGCGTCCGCACGGATTTCCGAGAACACCTGAAGAAGAAAAGCCAAATGAAGTTTCTGCCACTCGTCGATTTTGAGCTTGATTTGGGAGAAAAGCACAGACAAAAGATTGACGAATTAATTCGCCGGATATAACGAGCATCAATGTACTTATAAAACCCGGTCTGGTTTTATAAGTACATGGTCATATGGCGCTCACAACTATCAATAACTGAGTCGTGGTATATTGTTTTGCACGGCCTGGTGGCGAAGCAGTTAACGCGTCGGTCTGCAAAACCGGTATGCGGGGGTGCGAATCCCCCCCAGGCCTCAATATGAAATCTCCACCGCTTGGAGAATTTAGCAACAAACTGTTAAAGTGGTGCGAGAGGGCCAGTGGCGGAATCGGTATACGCGCACGACTTAAGATCGTGTCCCGCAAGGGATGTGGGTTCGATGCCCACCTGGCCCACCACAACTGGCGCATCATGCATTAATATCTTCATCATGTGGCAGATATTGACATTCCAACATTCTGCAGAATGTTGGGATGTCACGAAACGGGTGTTATAATCAAGACGTTGTGAAAACGCCGAAGCAGCTGGAGCGGTATTTTAAGGGAGCGGCAAATCATTGGCGTATAGCAATTCTGCTTATGGTGGAGAACAATAAAAACATAGCGGTGGAGGAGCTTTCTGACAATCTTGCGGCTAACTTTAAGACCATTTCCCAGCATACGAGGTCGCTGGTTCATGCGGGCCTTTTGAACAAGACTTACCGAGGGCGCCAGGTGGCGCATTCACTTTCGCCATATGGCAAGGCCTTCATCCGCTTCATGAAAACATTCTAACATCCTGCAGGCCGATATCAATTCTATCGGCCTGCAGGATGTTAGAATGTCTTTGTTTGGATTCTTTTCTTCAGTTCTTTAAGCCCTAGATTTCCCGGGGCTCCGAGACTGATTTTGGATGCGATGTTTTTTGCCAGGTCTGTTGGTTTATCAGATGCAAGTTCTGCCGCTTGTTTGTAGGCATCGCGGAATGGAACGCCTTTTTCGGTTACCAATTTGTTCGCGATGTCTGCGGTGAAAATGCCGGGGGTTATTTTTGCTTTGATGCTTACTTCTTTCGGCGTAAGACCGCTCAACAGCAATCCGACAACCTCCAAACTGTCGGCAACGATTTTCGTACTCTCAAACACCGGCTTTTTCATCAGCTGTCCGTCCCTGTTGTAACCGGATATAAGATTCTTCGCGATGTCTTTGACCATCAGTTGATTCGCGATTACGACGCTCACATTCCCGCGTAGGATTTCCATCACATCCAGATTGTGCTTGTGAGGCATCATGCTTGAACCGGTCGTGAGCGACTCGTCCACGGCAAAGAAATCAAACTCCTGCGAGGTGAACAAAATCATATCGTTCGCAAACTTGCCCAGTGTTAGCATTACCTGCGCGAGCGCTTCCATGTAAACGCTCTCAAATTTCCCGCGCGAGTTTTGGCAATAGAGAGAGTTAACCTGCACGCCGGAAAATCCAAGTTCTTTCGCTGTGAATTCCCTATCGAGCGGGATAGCAACGCCAAATCCCGCGGCCGAACCGAGCGGGCTTTTGTCTATGTGCTTCGCGGTGAGCGCGGTGAAATCTGAATCGTCTAAGAGACTCTCGGTGAATGCGGAAAAATAATGGCCAGCGCTTGATAGCATCGCCTGTTGCGTGTGCGAATATCCGGGCATGGGAACCTTCTCGTATTTCTCGGCCATTTTTATAAATACATCCGCGAGCGCGACGCTCTCATTTTGCAGATTTTTTAGATTGCTTTTCATATAGAGTCTCATCGCCACGGTTACCTCATTTCTGCTTCTCCCTGTATGAATTTTCTTGCCGGTGTCCCCGAGTTTCTCAACAAGGTAATTTTCAATAACGGTATGGCTGTCCTCATCGGCAGTGGCGATTTGGATTTTTCCTTCGGCAAAATCCTTCTCCAACAATTTGAGAGTATCCTGAATCTGATTAGATTCCTCGGTGGTCAAAATACCGATATTCTTTAGACCTTTCGCATGCGCCTTGCACACGAGAATGTCGAATGGCATCAATTGCATATCAAATACAGGGTCGGTCGCGACCGTGTATTGTTCAACTGCGGGATGCAATTTCTCTTCATTTTTTTTCCAGAGTTTTGTCATAATTTTGATATTCCAACATTCTGCAGAATGTTGGAATGTTTTTATGTCTTCTTTTTTTTGTTTTTGCGTGCTATCTCATTCGCGATTTTCATCTGCAATGAATACAACTCAATGAATCCCGCGCTCGCGTTTACGTTGAAGTTGTATCCTTCTGCATTATTGAATGAGGCAAACGCGAGAGCGTTTGGCGATTTCATCGCGACGACCGCCGCCTGCCCCTTGAATAATCTGACGGTGACTTCCCCGCTCACTTTCTCGTTCACAGAGTCGTTGAAAGCGTTGATTGAGTCCATTGCCGGATCGAGCCACAAAGCGCCGTAGCAAAGATATCCCCAGCGTATGTCCATTGTTTCTTTCAACTCGTTCAGTACTTTTGTAGAAACGTATTTTTCTAGAGAGCGATGGGCTTCGATAATCGTATGAAGCCCCGGGTGTTCATATATCCCGCGGTTTTTCAATCCTATCAACCTGTCTTCAATGACCTGCGCGGTGCCGATACCGTGTTTGCCTGCAACCTTGTTCAATTTCATTATGAGCGATGCAAGACTTAATTTCTCTCCGTTTAACGCGGCGGGAATGCCACTCTTGAATTCCAGCTTCACGAATTCCGGTTTATCCGGCGCATTCTTGGGAAGTGTGTAAGTCGTGAGGAACCTTTCTTCGGGAGCAATAAGGCCCGGGTCTGTTATTTCTCCGCCTTCCCATGTGATGCCGCCCATGTTGTCGTCGTCCGAATACGGAAAATCAACCGTCGCGGGAACCGGAATGCCGTTTTCTTTCGCGTACTCAATCTCTTCTTTCCTATCCATGCCCCATTCCCTCACCGGCGCGGCAATTTTCATGTTCGGACTGTGCGCGAGGATGTATCCATCGATTCTCACTTGGTCGTTTCCCTTGCCGGTACTGCCGTGAGCGATTGCGTCGGCGCCTTCTTTTTCAGCAACCTCAACGGCCTTCCTCGCTAGGATGGCGCGTGCCATCGGCGTTGAGAGATGATATTCCCCTTGGTAGTGCGCATTTGCCTTGATTCCCTTCGCCAAGTACTCATTTGCGAATTCTTCTTTGACATCAAGCGCCACCGCTTTCACCGCACCGAATTTCAGCGCCTTCTCTTTGATTGCCTCCAAGTCGTCGTGCTGTTGCCCAAGGTCTAGAGTCAATGTAATGACCTTGGCCTTGTACTCGTCTTGGAGCCATTTCAGCAGTACAGAAGTATCGAGCCCTCCCGAATAGAGAAGAACGACCTTCTTGATGTCTTCTTTCTTTCCCTCGTAAGAGGCGACTTTGTGATACGGATGCTGTGGTTTCATAAAGTGATTTTACCCTATTAAATCAATAAACAAAAACGGCCGTGCGGCCGTTTTTGTGCTCTAAGTAATAAGCATTCTAAAACAGGCCCATTAGGTCAGTGAATGGGCACCTGTAGACGGCCCCAAAGCACCTGCTCGACGTCGGTTTTGTGTGTTTGTATTGCTTATTTGCATTCATACACTATAACCCATTATCAGATTCTGTGCAACAAAAAAATCGATTCTGCCGCTCTATTCTTCAACTCCAATTTCTCGTCTATCCCACTCTTCTCTCCTTTTTCTTATGCTAGTGTTTTGCAAAACACTAGCATAAGAAAAAGGCAATGGGACGTGTGTTTTCATATGAAAGGTTTTAAACCCCAGGGCAAGCCCTGGACCCGAACTCACGCAAGAAATGTCTTGCGCGGGTTCATTCCGCGGCAAGCCGCGGGGTTTTACACCTTTGCTGTCTGCGCCACTCGAAAGTGAAAGAGGGTACTCTTTCACTTCACTCGCTATCCTCGACAGATAAAAGAGTTTTATAGACTCTCATTCTTTAGCGACTATTTCCAAGAAAGATTTGCAGAGGGATGTTACTTTCTCGACAATCTTTAACCTCTCTTCGTCGGACATTTCATGATACAAAGAAAAATCTGGAAATTGTTTCGTCAGTTCTTCTATCGCAGCTGCTTTTGCTGAATGCACTTTAAGTAGGCGAGACGCAGAAACTATTACTCTTAAACTACCTAGAACCCGTGTGATAGGGTTTATTCTTAATTTGTTTTTCTTGTAGACTTGAGAAAATGCATCCCCATATTTTTGATACATCGTATTGCGCCAGAACCGTCTTTTAGTGTGGTCATTGCCAAATGAATCCCTGATAATTAAACCCGAAAGGTAAGATCTGCATGCATTCGCGCATTTAAATACCAGAGGCTGCAAGCGTAAGCTAGACTCGGGATTTTCCGGCTCCAGACCGGAGTAATTTATAGTTGTAGGAATATTCCACGGTGGTTGAGGTATCACCAAAGCACCTTCGGTGGCGAGTATACCTATTAGCTCAGCTTCAGAATATGTTTTTGGTTCTTGTCCTTGGGTTTCTCTGGCGCTTGGAGTACGGGTTATATGTTTCCCCCCTCCCTTTTTATCCAGAATAGACATGACTACATAATATCATCGTTGTTATATCTCAATAGTAGCTCGATAGCGGCGGCCATTGACTCTCTCTCTCTCTGTTTTGAGATAGTGCCAATCAGTAGCAAACGTTGGGAGCTGTCTCAACGTCACAATATGGAGGTTTTATGAAAAACGCGATTCAAGGAATCGCCATCACAGTGATGGCGGTTGCGATTTTCCTCGTGGCAGTTGCCGTGGCAGCTGGGTTGCCGGTTGCCATCACTAAGGTCATCCTGGAGTTGTTTTAGCCAGGATAACAATGGCCACGGTTCAGTGGGGCGACGCCTCGCTGCACCGGTTTCTTCTGCGTCAATCTTTTCCGCAGATTTAACCTGCGGAGGAAATATGTTCCCGAGGAGACACCTTGCAAATGCCAAGGAATCACCTCGGGAAGCCCGCTTGCACGCAAGCGGTGGCTACTATATATTGTGCCCACGCCGACAAATTACTTTCCGAATTTGTTTCCGAGGAGAGACCTTCCAAGAATAAGGACTCACCTCGGAAACAAATTCAACAGGAAGTGCTTAATTGGAGGCGATATTAATAGAGAGCGGACGGTTTATACTCTTCTGCCTAGCGACTGACACGGAAGGAGCAGAGAGCGCCGAAAGCACTTAACGCATGTCGAATAAATTTATTGGGCAAGATGAGCAAAGGGAGAATGCAGACGCGCCGATGGGTTTGGCATCGGCACCTGTAGACGGGAAGAAAATCGAATCAGGAGAAGATGGCGAGGTTTTAATAAAGGAAGGACCGATGGCGGAGCTCTTTCGCTCGGCTCCGAAGGTCCCTTCTATTGACGATGTGGTGGAAGGGCCGGTAATCGCGTTTGGGCGTGTGCGCGTGTTCGTTGATATTCACCCATTCGGTACAGGCATTATTTACGGGCGGGAATATCTCTCTGCCCGCGAGACTCTGAAGAACGTCAACATTGGCGACACCATCACAGCGAAAGTGATGGGCACGGATAATCCGGATGGATACATAGAATTGAGTTTGCGCGAGGCTCGCCAGGCGCTCATTTGGAACGACGCCGAGTCTGCGATGAATAAGAAAACAATATTCCAGCTTCCGATTACGGATGCAAACAAGGGCGGGCTCATCATCAATTGGAACGGCATCCATGGCTTCCTCCCCGCTTCCCAACTTTCCCATGAACATTACCCGCGTGTTCCGGACGGCGACAAGGACAAGATTTTCACAGAACTTAAGAAAATGGTCGGGACAAAGATAGATGTCTTAATAATTACGGCAAATCCGAAAGAGCAGAAACTCATATTTAGCGAGAAGGGCGCGGGAACCTCAGAGCGCACTTCTCTCGTTGAGAAGTACCGTGTCGGCGATGTGTTTGATGGAATCGTTACTGGCGCCACGGAATTCGGCATATTCGTGAGGCTGGAAGAAGGGTTGGAAGGCCTCGTGCACATTTCCGAAATGGATTGGGCGCTCGTTGAAAATCCAAAGTCGCGCTACAAGGTTGGCGAGAAAGTGAAGGTAAAGGTTATTGAAGTTAAAGACGGCAAAGTTTCGCTCTCTCTCAAGGCGCTTATTGAAGACCCGTGGATTCCAGCCGGAGCAAAATACAAGAAGGATCAGAAAGTGGATGCCGTGGTAATAAAGCACAACAAACACGGCGCGCTCGCTTCCATCGAGGAAGGTGTTGCTGGTCTCGTTCACATTTCGGAATTCGCGAGCGAAGCCGACCTCCACGCGAAGCTCGAACTCGGCAAGGTGTATCCGTTTATAATTACGTTTTTCGAACCAAAAGAGAGGAGGATGACGCTGAAGCCAGCCGGGTAGTCCTTAGCCAATAGGGTTTAGCCACTAGGGAAATTCTCTTTTCTTGCTCGTATCTCCTTAAACCCTATACCCTAATTCCCCTTTGTCGTGTTTGAAGGTCAGACCTTTTACCGTTACTTACCCAGAAACTTCTTGTGTGCGTGATACTATATCCGCGTGGAGAAGAACTATCGAGCATGGACACCGATTAAGAAAACGCTGAACAATATTAATGGGCCGAGACTCTTCTGCCACGAGCGGGAAGTCTGGTATTGCCATCTTGGAGAGAACATCGGTTTTGAACAAGACGGACGCGGCGACCAGTTCTTGAGGCCTGTCGTCATCATTCGCAAATTTAATAATGAGGTTTTCTGGGGAGTGCCTCTGACTCGCACGCAAAAAGATTTGCCGTTTTATTTCGCGTTCACACTTCAGGCTGATACCGGAGTACCTATCGAGAAGAGCACGGCAGTATTATCGCAAGTGCGTCTGATTGATGCGAAACGATTGCGCAGGATGATTGGATACATCTTTGAAAAAGATATCACCCTCTTAAAGAAAAAACTCAAGGCATTATTACCTTGAGTTTTTTCCATTGTTCCTCCGCCTTGCGGCGGAGTAGGGCCGAAGCCGTTTGTACATGGAGTATATGCGGACCTAAATAAAAGTCAATGCGCCAGTTCGGATAAGTTTATCCATTCATCATCACCTTCTTCGAAGCGAAGGAGAGGAGGATGACATTGAAGCCGGCGGCATAGTAGTTAGCCAATAGGGTTTAGCCACTAGGGAAATTCTCTTTTCTTTCTTTCTTTTGTTCTCCTAAACCCTATACCCTAGTGGCTATACCCTAGTTGAACTCATTCATCGCCCGCGGGAGTCCTTCGGCCGCGATTGTTTCTAGAGCATGAGAAACTTTCCTTGATACTCGCTTAAATTCCTCAAACTCGTGCGCTTTGAATTTCGTAAGAATAAAATTAAGGATTACTTTTTCTCCTTCCGGTTTTCGGATAGCACCCGATG
>MFLD01000020.1:7426-19813 GCA_001781465.1 Candidatus Kaiserbacteria bacterium RIFCSPHIGHO2_02_FULL_49_16 | reverse complement strand
TGGCAAGACTAACCCAGAGGCATACGAAGCTTTCACGATGCAGAAATTCGAATGGACTGCAGAAAAAATCATATGGATCGATTTTCTCGGCCTGGGTCATGCCGAAGAGTCTAAAAAGCCTGGCATGGGTCTCTCATTTGTTCCCAGTGTTGCAGATTTGATACCAAAGCAGGGAACCACTTTTGTGTTTAACGGGCCTCGCGGAATTGCGGGCTATTCGCCGGAACAATGCATACGATCGACTGAGGCCGTATTGCAAGCGGTGCTTCATTTAGTAGAGAAATATCCAAAACACAAAATACGAATACAGGGATTCTGCGCCGGCACTCATCTGGCGGCATTTGTGGCAAACCAGCTTGGAAAACTGAAAAGAAAGGCGATTGACCGCCTAGTCCTTCTCGCGCCTGGGGAAAGCATAGCTTATGGAATATATTCGACTTGGGTTACCAAACAGATAGCAGACGACCTGTTAAGCCGCGGCATCACGAAAGACGAATACGACAGAAAAATTTCTGATTACACGCAGAGGGAAAACACAGAATATTTGCCTAGCGGACGCAATTTAGTAATCCATGCGGGCGACATTGACACATATATTCCTATTGATAAAAAAGGCGGTCCGGATGAATATGTTAAACGGCTAAGGAGCAACGGCAAAAATCCGACTTATGTGGTACACAAGGGGCGCGACCATGTTACATTGCCCACGGCGGCTATTCTGTGGGATAGAATTGGAGGGGACCCTTGGAACTTGAAGCAACAGCGGGATGCATGGGAGAATTCCGCAACATTTAATGACAAGGTTTTCACTAATGCTGTCAATATGTTTCTGGAAAGATTCACAGATGATGGTTTGCGCGCTATGGGGCACATTCTTGCAGAGCGCGTCGGCTCGACGCCATTATACCAGATGAAGCCGCATGAAAGAGCTGTGGCAGAGGCGCTGGTTCGGCTCAATATATGCTCGTTTTCACCTTCTGATAATAGAGCGAGCATCAAGATTATCGAGAATGAGGGGCAACAGCGGAAATTTTTGCAGGATAGAAAGCAATCACTAAGGTCTGGACGCGACATTCTCGACAAAGCGATAGCTTTCGTTAGAGAAATCGGGAGAAGCGACGAAATCGTGCCGGGTTACGAAGTTCAGGATTTTGCCGCGGCTGCATAGAACCATTGCTTTTTTCTGATTTTCCGCTAATCTACCCACACGCCTTCGGGCGTTTTATGTTAGAAAACAAAGAAGCATAGCGACTATTGTTTTCAACACCCAGTGAAATAGCCGCTTCGCGGCTCCCGCGCGAAGCGCGAGATTTCACGGGGTCGCTATTTTTCTAATTCGCCAAGGCTCATAACAAAAATATGCGAGATTACCCGCTAGAAAAAGTTCGTAATTTTGGAATCATAGCTCACATTGATGCGGGGAAAACGACCACATCCGAGCGGATTCTTTTTTATACTGGCGAGAGCCACAAAATCGGCGAGGTGCACGAGGGCAACACTGTTACCGACTGGATGGAACAAGAGCGAGAGCGCGGAATAACGATTACCGCCGCCGCGATCACTTGCTACTGGAACCCTTCTTACGCGGGGACCGACACATCCTACAAACACCGCTTCAATATTATTGACACTCCCGGGCACATTGACTTCACTTCCGAAGTGAAGCGCTCGATGCGCGTGCTTGACGGCGCGGTTGTTGTTTTTGACGGAGTTGCAGGAGTCGAGCCACAATCGGAAACCAACTGGCGGTACGCGGAGGAAGCGAATGTCCCGCGACTTTGCTACATCAACAAGTTAGACCGCACAGGCGCATCGTTTGAAAAATCATACGCGAGCATTTTGGAACGACTTTCAACTAAAGCGGTTCGGATGCAACTGCCTATCGGACTTGAGGACAAGTTTGAAGGAATTATCGACCTTCTCGGAATGAAAGCGTACCACTTTGAGGGAGACAAAGGAAAAGAAGTTATCGCGGGAGATATTCCGGAGAATCTGAAAAAAGAAGCAGAGGAGAGACGGCACGAATTGGTGGAGAGAATCGTTGAGAACGACGACGCCGTGATGCACGAGTATCTTGAGGGCAAAGAGATTTCTATAGAGACGCTTAAGAAAACACTTCGCAAAGCCGTTGTCGAGAACAAAATCTTTCCGGTATTTATCGGCTCGTCTCTTAAGAATAAGGGCGTGCAACTCGTACTCGATGGCGTTGTAGACTATCTACCAAGCCCGCTTGATTTACCTCCTGCGAAAGGAACAAATCCGGATACTGATGAAGCAGAAACCAGAATTTCTAGCGACGAAGCGCCTTTTGCCGCTCTCGTTTTCAAATTGCAGGTAGACCCGTTCGTCGGCGCGCTTTCTTTCTTTCGAGTTTATTCAGGTACGGTAAAAGCTGGCGAATTTTTATACAACGCGACGACTCGCAAGAAAGAGCGCTTGGGTCGCATCGTGCGCCTGCAAGCTGACAAGAGAGAAGATTTGAAAGAAGTTTTTGCAGGCGAAATCGCGGCGGCAGTCGGCCTTAAAGAAATTAAAATTGGGCAGACGCTCTGCGACGAGGACCATCCAATCGCGCTCGAATCAATCATTTTCCCAGAGCCGGTTATTTCAATGCGCATAGAACCGAAAACGAAAGTAGACCAGGAGAAAATGGGCATGGCGCTCTCGCGCCTCTCCGACGAAGACCCGACTTTCCGCGTTACATCCGACCCGGAAACTTTGGAAACCATCGTCTCGGGGATGGGCGAGCTTCACCTGGAAATAATCGTCGACCGAATGCGCCGAGAATTCGGCGTTGAAGCGACGACCGGCAAACCGCAAGTCGCATATCGAGAGACTGTGCAGGGCACATCCGATGTGGAATACAAGCACATCAAGCAGACAGGCGGGCGCGGACAATACGGACATGTGAAAATCCGCGTGAAGCCGATGGAGGCGCTTATTGAGGGCAAGAAAGTCAAAAATAATGTTGACAGGGAAGACCATTTTGAATTCATCAACAGCATCAAGGGCGGGGTGATTCCGCAGGAGTACATTCAGCCGGTCAAGAAAGGAATTAAAGAAGCGATGGAACGCGGAATCCAAGCGGGATTCCCTGTGGTGGATGTTTCCGTTGAATTGTATGACGGCTCGTATCACGATGTGGACTCTTCCGAAATCGCTTTCAAGCTCGCGGCGATAAATGCGATGCAGGAAGCAATGCGACTGGCGAAACCGGTTTTGCTCGAGCCGATTATGAAACTGGAAGTCGTCACGCCGGAGAAATTCATGGGCGATGTCACGGGAAGCATCAATTCCAAACGCGGGCAGATAGAAGCGATGGGCGAGCGAGGGCAAGTGAAAGTTATCACCGCAAAAGTTCCGCTCTCCGAGCTCTTCGGCTTCACAACTCAATTGCGCTCTTTGACCGAAGGCCGAGCAGTTCCGAATCTAGAATTCAGTCACTACGCTATTGTGCCAGCGAATGTGGCACAGACAATAATAGAATCTCGGAAATAGACGCGGTTTCTTAAAATGCCTGCCCCGCCCCGTTAGAAGCTGTGCTTCTAACGGGGCCCGTAGCTCCTCCGAAGGAGGATGGTACTGGGGTTGCGGACGAGATGGTTGCTTCAAGAAAGTAATCCCTCCTCGACATTCTCATATTCTCAAGAATATGAGAATGTGCGTTTATAGAAGGGAGGATTGTTGGAAGCGCAGAACGCATATCGGCGATGTTGTAAATAAAAGGAAATGGTATAATGCCTCTATGACAAAATTGCTCGAACATGCAATTGAGAAAGTGAAGCGTCTGTCTGCAGATCGCCAGGACGATGCGGCGCATGTTCTCATTGATATGGCAGAAAGCGACCAATCGCTCTATATGTTGACGAACGAACAACGCGATGAAGTGCGTACGGCGCTCGCAGAAGTTGCGCGTGGAGAATTTGCTACGGAGAATGAGATGGCTGACCTTTGGAAAAAGTGCGGTCTATGAACATTCGCTATTCTGCGCGCGCTCGCGCGCAGATCGAAATAATCCATGACTATATCGCGTAGCGAAATACTAACGCTGCGACGGTGGTTGTGGCATATATTCGCCAATCATCCAATCTTTTAGCCGACTGGCCGCAACTTGGCCGCATCACTGATGAAAAAGGTGTCCGAATGCTTGCTGTCCCACGCTTTCCGTATGTTGTTTTCTATACGCTGCGTTCGAAGGAAATTGTTATTTTGAGCGTGATGCACGCTGCACAGGAGCGCTAATGCGCGTGTCCTCAATTTCGATTTTTCATATTACGCGATTGTGCCGAAAAATGTAGCGGACGAAATTGTCGCGTCGAGAAAATAAGTTAACATAGGCCGAAAAATGCCTGCCCCGTTAAATGGCGCGTTCGCAAAGCCTATCTAACAGAGATCGCAGCTAGCGGACGGGATTGTTTTTGCTATAATCAGCCACATGAGTACGATAACGCTTCCGAGAAATACATATAGCGAAATCTTAAAGCGTCAAGAACGCGCTGATGTTGCCATTGCGAAACTGCAAAAGGCAGTGGAAGAACTGGGCTATGGCGAAGTCAAGCCGAGCGTGTTGAAAAGACTTGAAAAGCAATCGCGCTTACTTGATGAGGGAAGGGGTATAAAGCTTAAGAACATGAAAGAGTATCGGGCGTATGTCCGCGGTCTCTAATCCGGGTATGGCCGATTCGGTGCTATATACGCTCACACTTACTTATCGATACAGAGATTCGTTGAAAAAGATAAAGCGGAACAAACCGGATTTATTGTTGCCTCTCGAAGCGGGCGTCGCCAAGATTCTGCGCGACCCGACAATCGGGAAGCCATTGCGAAATGTATTGCGCAATCTTCGCCGCACGCATGTAGCTGGTTCATTCGTTCTCCTTTACGAAATAACAGGCACCGAGATCCGCCTTCTCGACTTCGACCATCACGATAAGATATATAAAAAGCATTAAGCTAGGGAAGACTGCACACCCTGCTCAATCCCCAGCCGAAGGTGAATAGTACTGGGGTCGCGGACGGGATTGTTGCGTCTAGGAAGTAAAGCAACTTGGGCTTGCCCGGTTAGTAGAATTTCGGCTTGCCGAAGGCCTAAATCGAAACGCTAAATACAGATTCTCAAACTGGCACTATGTTGTCGACCTCGATAACCTCTGCGACTGGCAAAAAACGTAAGCCGAAATTACACTATCTGGCTTGACGGCAACAGCACCTCTGATAATATAGCCCGACTGCATTCATGCGCCTTTTGCGCTGCGGCGTCTTAGATTGCGAGCCAAGTTAGAAATTATTAATAACTAGTATAAATAGAAAATCAATATGGCAGAATTTAATCGAACAAAGCCCCATGTAAATGTCGGTACAATCGGGCATGTCGACCACGGCAAGACGACTCTTACAGCGGCAATTTTGAATGTTCTAGCGAAAGCGGGAAATGGATATAGCGCGACCGTAAAAGGCGTTGACGATATCGACAAGGCGCCGGAAGAAAAGGCGCGAGGAATTACAATTTCTCTTTCGCACTCCGAGTACGAAACTCCTAACCGCCACTACGCGCATGTGGACGCTCCCGGACACGCCGACTACATCAAAAACATGATTACAGGCGCCGCGCAAATGGACGGTGCGATTTTGGTTGTTGCCGCATCCGACGGCGTGATGCCCCAGACCCGCGAGCACATCTTGCTCGCCCGTCAGGTTGGAGTTCCGAAAGTAATCGTATTCCTAAACAAGGTAGACCAAGTAGATGACAAAGACCTTGTTGACCTCGTCGAGGAAGAGGTGCGCGAGCTTCTCACAAAATATGAATTTGACGGCAAGGCGACCCCCGTCATCCGCGGTTCGGGATTGAAGGCGCTTGAAAAGCCGGAGCCGGGCAACGAATGGAGCGACAAGGTGATGGAACTCGTAAAGGCGCTTGATGAATTCATTCCGATTCCAAAACGCGAGATAGACAAGCCGTTCCTTATGCCAATCGAAGATGTGTTCTCAATCGAAGGACGAGGCACTGTCGTTACTGGCCGAATCGAACGAGGTCAGATTAAGGTTGGCGCAGAAATTGAAATCGTCGGTATCATTGACACTACGAAAACGATTGTTACGGGCATTGAAATGTTCAACAAATCGCTTCAGGAAGGACAGGCAGGCGACAACGCAGGGGTGCTTTTGCGAGGCACGAAGAAAGACGATGTGCACCGCGGGCAGGTTCTTGGAGCGCCGGGCACTGTTCATCCGCACACGGAATTTGAGGCGGAAGTTTACATTCTCACAAAAGAGGAAGGAGGCAGGCATACGCCGTTTTTCACCGGTTACAAACCGCAGTTCTATATGCGAACGACCGATGTGACAGGCGAGGTGACTTTGAAAGAAGGCGTCGAGATGGTTATGCCAGGCGACACCGTTACATTCAAAGTGAAACTCGTCGGCCCTATCGCTCTTGAAGACCAACAGCGCTTCGCTATTCGCGAGGGAGGGAAGACTGTGGGTGCGGGGGTTGTAACGAAGGTGGTGGCGTAAGGATAGCTACTAGCCACTAGGGAATAGGCAATAGGGAAGAAGACAAGAAGAAAGCCCCGGCTCTACGCAGGGGCTTTCTTTGTTGCTTTTTTTAGCGCCATAGTGCATACTCTCCCAGTTCTATGACAGCAGAAGCGACAGTTAAGAAAGCGCGCGTTCCGCGCGCGAAGGCCGTCAAAAAGACGGATGCTTCTGCTCACGCTCCATCCCCTCGCGCATCCAAGCCTGCCCGGCCGGAGAAAGCCGAAATCTCACATCGCCTCCGCATCCGAGTGCGCGCCTACGAGCACGGCATTTTGGATTCTTCGGTCAAACAAATAATAGACACGGCAGCTCGCTATGATGCTGAAATCATCGGGCCCGTGCCTCTCCCTATAGATATTAAGAAATACACGGTTAACCGCGCGGCATTTATTGATAAAGACTCCCGCGAGCAATTTGAGATGCGCATTCACAAGCGAATGATAGACATTCTGAATCCAGCGCCGAAAGTCATCGAAGCCCTTTCCAACATTGACCTCCCTTCTGGAGTAAATATAGACGTTAAAATGATGTAAATCAAGAAGCCAGAGTAATCTCTGGCGGCTATGATTTACATCGACCCATGCCATAGAAAAGGCATTCTTTGTGCACGCTTAGGTTTGCTTCTTGAGATTTATAGAGGAACGCAATGCCACCAGTCCAATGCATAGATTCATAAACATGTACGATGCCTTTTCTAATGAGCGGGTGATGTAGAGGAGTGCTCAAAAGTACCGGGTCTTTTCACGGAGTCTCATAAGAGAAATAGGGCGCCTCAAATGTTTGTTACAATGAATAGAGGGGTGTAAAATTATTCGCGGGATTTGCATCCGCTTTTATTGGCGACGTAGGGCGAGTGAAAAGAAAGCGTACTCGCTTTCTTCCGAGCCGAGGAGCCAATATGAGGTATAATGCCGAATATTTACTAACAAGCTCATAACATAAGGTAATAAAAAATATCATGGAAACAGGAACTTTGTCACTGAAAAAGATTCTATATATTTTCATTCCGATTTTTGCAATCCTGGGATTGGTATATTTTTTCTCCCGCCAAAAGAATGAAGAAAATAATTTAGTGCCTGCCGCGAAAGAAGTCCCTTTGTCGGCCGAAGAGAAATCTAGGATACTGGATATGCTCAATAAAGATTCCTCCGCCACGGCCACTGTCAGCGCTTCAAAGAAATTGGAAATTTTGCGGTCTCTCGAAAAAGGAAGTGCCGCAAACATATCTGAAAGCGATAAGCTTAAAATATTGCAAGAATTGCAAGGCAAACAATAGCCATATGCTCTCCATCCTCCAACCCATAAAGATTCTCCTCCTCGCCATTGTTCTCTCAGTCGGCGTTTCGTATGTCTACGCGTGGACTGCGCCGACTTCTGCTCCGCCTGGCAACAATGTGCTCCCGCCTTTAAGCACAGGTATCACGTCTCAAACGAAACTCGGCGGGCTATGGGCAGGATCTTTGGCATCTGACAGTGGGGTCAGGATTGGCACCACTAACACAGCTTGCGTCTCAGCAATTTCTGGCACCATTAGATACAACTCCGGATATGTTCAGTATTGCAACGGGTCAGCATGGACCACTCTCGGGAATGTTGTCCCAGTGCCTGTTGTCTCAACTTTCAATAATGTGGGTACTACCCAATGGACTGTTCCATCTGAAGTGACTTCTGTTAGTTATCTTGTTGTGGCTGGAGGAGGCGGAGGTGGGTCTTATGGATACTCCGCTGGAGGCGGTGGGGCAGGAGGAATGAGAACAGGGACGATTTCCGTGATACCTGGCGCATCAATGACAATAACAGTTGGGGCTGGTGGTGCCGGTGTCCCTTACGACGGGGCCGCGCATCAAGGTGGTAATGGAGGGGATTCGGTCTTTGACTCAATTATATCAACTGGCGGCGGGGGCGGTGGTTTTGGATGGGCAGGTTCGTCGGGGGGGTCAGGTGGCGGTGCTAACGGTGGAGTTCCAGGAGCAGCGTCGCCGCCTGGGCAGGGCAACCCCGGTGGAACAGTCATTGGGAACGCAGCCCCCTATTACCTTGCTGGGGGAGGTGGGGGTGCGGGTGAAGCCGGTCACGACACAACTGGTAGTGGCTCAGGAGGCGATGGCGGTAACGGCTTAGTTTCTTCGATTTCTGGTTCGCCTGTAACTTATGCGGGAGGAGGAGGCGGAGGTTGTCGGTATCCAGCCGGTGATGGGTGTGGAGCCGGCGGTACTGGCGGCGGCGGGGCCGCTGGAAGAGCCGGCGGATCGCCCATACCACAAAGTGGAGCTGCAAATACTGGTGGTGGAGGAGGGTCGGCCAATGGTGGTCCAGGTAGTGCTCCGGCTGGAAATGGCGGTTCGGGCATCGTAATCATTTCTTACACAGCCTCAATTTGAAACTCAATTAAGTAATTCATGTCCTCCATCCTCCAACCCCTGAAGATTTTCATCCTCGCCGTCATCATTTCGATTGGCATCTCGTATGCCTCCGCATGGACTGCGCCTACGGCTGCTCCGCCTGGCAACAACGTTCCACCGCCGATAAACACTAGCGTCGGAGACCAGATAAAGACAGGCGGATTACTGAACCTTTTCAACCTTTGGGTAAATGGAGCGCTTGGCGTAACGGGAGGAGCTTCTGTTGGCGGGAATGTCACTGTCGCCGGAACGATCGAAAGCACCTCCGGAGGCTTCAAGTTTCCTGACGGAACGACGCAGACGACGGCGATGGTCGCAGGAACTGTTGTTGGCGTATGCGGTTCTGCAAATGGAGCAGTTGCGCTAGCTTCAGCTCCAACGACCAATTTATGCAATGCCGGAACGCCAAGCGCAGTCTCCGGCGCTGGCCCATGGACATGGACTTGCAATGTTTCTGGCGGAGGAATAAGCGCCGCTTGCAGTGTCCCGGCTTTATCGGCTGAGACCGGCATCCCTTCAGTCACAAGTAATCCATACAGTCAAGCGAGCGGTTGGTTTACGAGAACAGGAGAAGTTGAATCTTCCCCATACAGCGCCAGGCAAACAGTAATTCGATGGAATGGCTCAACTGTTTATGATTCAATAGCTAGCGGACCAATAACATTAGGAGGAGTTACTTACACCCCAAGCACATATATGGGTTCTGTTTATGGATGGAATGGTGATTATTCTAATGCGTATATCGTAATTAAAAAATAATTCGTCTCTCGGTCGGGCCAATAGAGGAATCATTCCGTGGTATTACCTTTGCTCCAACTTGTGATGACGAACAGGGTAGTACTTATAATAACACTTTGAAGGGGCGTCTAGTGGCACCGTAAGAGCGAATTTATTAAATTGTTTTTCGCCCAAAAATCGGTTATAACGGCCGCGGGATAATTGATTTTCAATTTCAATTAAAACGAAATATGCACAGTTGCGATTCTTTTTCTACTTAACGCGCTTACAACAGTGTTACAATAGCTTTGTGAAGATTGTTTCCAACTACACAAGAATCCTTCTGATTGCCATCGCTCTTTCGATTGGCGTTACATATGTCTACGCGTGGACTGGACCGACCGCAACCGCGCCAGGGGGGAATACTCCCGCGCCCATTAATGTCGGGACCGCGGCGCAAACAAAGAGCGGCAAGCTTACAGTCGCGGGGTTTTCCGCCAATACCGTTACAGTCGGCACGACATCTAATGCCGCGTCTGTGACCTCTCCGAAATTCTGCTTAGGAACATCATGTATTACAGAGTGGCCCACAGCGCCTGCGTGCGTGCCGGTTGGAAGTTACAAATGGGATGTTCCCGGGACATATTCGTGGACGGCTCCGGCTGGAGTTTCTTCCGTAAAAGTTACAGTTGTCGGCGGCGGGGCTGCCGGAGGGCCTGGACAGTTTTGTAATGACTGCCACGCGATGCCCGGAGGGGGCGCCGGCGGCGCGTATGTTGAAAAGCCGCTCTCTGTCGATTCTGGGACAACGTACACAATAGTTGTAGGGCGCGGCGGCAGGGGTATCGGATGGCAGTGGTGCTCCTTTACTCAAGGGGAGAGTGGAGGAAATTCGTCTTTTGACACATTAGTCGCTACCGGTGGACAGGCCCCAACTGGCGGCACCCCAGGTGGCGGAAATGGGTGCGGATTCCAAATATATTCCACGGGCCCTACTTGCGGCGGGACCAATGGCACGGCATATGGAGCTGGCGGTCAGGGTGGCGGGTGCTACACCTCGGGCGGCAATGGAACAGATGGTGCTGTTATTGTTTCGTTTGGTCTATAAATGTCTCGCTCGCTACACGCAATAATAAAACTCGCGCATTCATATGAATAAAGAAAAAATAATTATTTCTCTCCTTGCAATTGCCGCGGCGATGGGAACCTACCTAATCTACAATCAAGATTCGAAAATACAAATGCTTGAGAGAATAATCAAAAGTAATGAAGCAATCTATACCAATCCTGGCGCGTTATCTTCCGTCGAATTTCCTAACAAGGTTAAATCCAGATTCTCCACGGGGGAACAATTAGCCGGCTTTTTAGAATCCAACATAAAGACGGTTGAGGGCACTGTTATCAGTATCGATGCCGGGAGCATAAAAATCCAAGCCAAAATCGTTGACGTAAAGAAACTTGCCTCACTTGCGAATGTTCCCGACGAAAAATCGCTGCCGTTTCTGGAAAAGACTTACGCAATCAAATTGCCCGCGGGGTTTGATACAAAAAAACTCCAGATTGGTAATTATGTGGCAGTGTATTCAGATGAGCTTGTTTATGGAACTAATAAGCTGACAGCGAGCAGTGTTAATGTTTTGAGAGCATCACAATAAAATATGAACGAGAATATAAAAGCAATTACAATACCGGCAATAATAATGGCCGTCTTCGCCATCGCTTTGGGTTGGAGATATGTTCTCGCGTGGACTGGTCCCACCCAGAGTCCTGCAAATGGGAATATAGAAGCACCGATTACATCGCTAGGCGTGGAACAGGTAAAAAGCGGGGACCTGGCGGTAACGGATTTCGTTGCCGACAGTGTTACAGTTGGTGCCGTAAACAATGTAGGCGCAGTTACATCGCCCAAGTTTTGCATAGGGACTAAGTGCATCACTTCTTGGTGGTAACAAATACTATGGAAACTTTTAAACGTGAGTTGTGGCAGTCCGCGAGAATCCTAATCATCGTTCTAGTTCTTTCCGTCGGTGTTCAATATGTCTACGCTTGGACGGGGCCGACGGCCGCTCCGCCAGGCAACAATGTACTCCCGCCGATAAACACTAGCGTCGGAGACCAGAAAAAGACAGGGGGATTACTAGAAATCTTCAATCTTTGGATTAACGGAGCGCTTGGCGTAACAGGTGGAGCTTCGTTTGGCGGCAATGTCGGGATAGGGACGGCGAGTCCCCTCCAAAAGTTAAGTGTAGCCGGAACAATCGAAAGCACCTCCGGAGGTTTCAAATTCCCTGACGGGACGACGCAGACGACGGCGGGCGGGAGCGGAACAGGAACTGACACTGTCGTCACTCTTTCAGCAATTCGTTTCTACACCTCAACCCAAACATGGACGAAACCCACCAACCTTTCCTACATCGTTGTTGAAGTTTGGGGAGGGGGAGGGGGTGGTGGCGGTGGTCAAACAGCCAACTACGGCAGTGCTGGCAGTGCCGGTGGCACCTCAAACTTTGGAGGGTTGGTGTCAGCTACTGGAGGCGGTGGTGGTGGAGCCGGCTGGTATCCTGCCGGCTCTACAGGCTCAGGCGGAACGGGAAGCGGAGGCGACTTCAACTTTACTGGAGGAAAAGGTGGCAATGGCGGAAACGGTGAAGTCGCCGCTGTCGCCGGTGCCGATGGTGGTGGCGGTGGTGGCGGTGGTAGCATCGGCAGTGGTGGCGGTGGAGCTGGAGTA
>MFLD01000020.1:0-7402 GCA_001781465.1 Candidatus Kaiserbacteria bacterium RIFCSPHIGHO2_02_FULL_49_16 | reverse complement strand
AGCGGCGGTTCGGGAACTATTTACGGGGGCGGTGGAGGAGCCGGAGTGGGTGGTGGGGGTGGAGGTGGAGGATATGCGGAAAAAATATTCGTCGCGAGCGCGCTTTCGGCTTCACACGCGGTCACAGTAGGTGGCGGTGGAGGCGGTGGCTCCGGCGGTGTTGAAGGTCCCGGTGGCGGCCCAGGTGCTCCTGGCGCTGTCGTCATCTACGAGTACACAACAAGCGCCTCTGCTGGTGGCGTTGGTTCAAGCCAGTGGACAACCAGTGGAAACAATATTTATTACAATGCAGGCAATGTCGGCATCGGGACGGCGACGCCGGAATATAAGTTGGATGTACAGGGGCAGATTCGGGCCACGGCTGGAATTGCGGTATACCAAGTGACATCCGGGAAATGCGGAGGCGGAGGGAGTATTACCTTTGCTCCAACTTGTGATGACGAACTGGGTAGTACTCACAATAACACTTTGAGGGGGCGTCTAGTGGCACCGTAAGGATTAAATGCACAAGTAGAAATATTTCCCCCAAATAATTTCCTATGATGACTAGCAGATTAAGAATTTATCTCACGAATTTTGGCAAGCTTTTAACGCTTTTAGCGATAGTTTTTATCCTCCCATATTTCATCCAACTTTCGGAATGGAAGATTAACGAAGCTTTGGCACTACAATCCGGGAAAGGTCTTTCCGGTTACGCGTGGAGCGAGAATGTCGGATGGATTTCATTTAATGGCGCTAATTATGAAATCACTGTCGATTCCTACGGACAACTCTCTGGATACGCATGGAGCGACAACATCGGCTGGATAAGCGCTAATACCGCCGATCTAGCGGGCTGTCCAAAAACGCCTTGCACAGCAAAATTGCTGAACAATAAACTTACAGGGTGGTTTAAAGCGCTTTCCGGCGGTTCTTCGCAAAGCGGAGGATGGGACGGATGGATTAGTTTGAGTAGCACAACTCCCGCCTATGGACCCGTTCTTTCCAACGGAAGTCTTTCCGGATACGCGTGGGGCGGTGATGTCGTTGGTTGGTTAGATTTCTCCGCTGTCAAAGCCGCGCAACAAGAGTGCGTCCCAGCTTTTTCATGTTCTGGGTCGCAAAACATTGTGTACACTAATTCGGCGTGTCAGACATCCACATATCTAACCTGCGTTTCACCAGATTTTTGCTCGATTGGCTCAAGCAGTTGCATTCATCAACAATCAGCGCCAACCGCTACTCCCGTAGGGTTTACCGCGTTTACTGCGATTAGCCACGATTCTACTCCTCTGGAAATCACCAGCGCTCCCCAAGACAGCAGCAACGCTCCTCTGGCTAGCAACAGTGCCGCTCCAGCTACATTTACCGCGACCGGACACATTCAAGCAAGACCAGCGCTTCTGAAAAGCGGGTACAGGACATGGTTGTATTGGAACGTGAAGGACGCGCAGAACTGCACTGTGACAGGCAACGGAAGTTCGTGGACAGGCCTATTTTCCGGAGCAGGAGGGCAACAAACTTTACCAATCACCGGACAAGCTACATACACACTCAAGTGCGATGCTCTGGATGGAGGAATTCCGCCCGTGGTTACGGAGATACAAGCGATTAACGTAACCCCGGTATTCCAGGAGAAGTGAAGAACATGAAGTATCTAGTATGAAAGGTTTGAGTAACACATGAAGCAATTAATACAACCCATAAAAATCCTAATCCTCGCCATCGTCCTCGCCATCGTCCTCTCCATCGGCGTCTCGTATGTCTACGCTGATTGGGCTGGACATACTGCAACTGCTCCCAGCGGAAATGTCTCGGAGCTGATAAACACTAGTAGTGAGGGTCAGACGAAAACTGGCGGTCTCTGGCTTGGTTCTCTTGGCGCCGACGGCGGAGCGACTATCGGAGGAAGCATGCGCATCGGGTATACAAGCGCGGTTTGCACCGCGGGAATCGCGGGAACGCTTCGATATAATTCTGGAGTCGCTCAGTTTTGCAACGGTTCAAGGTGGTGCGAGCTAGGCGTTGATTGCGCTCCAGCCGATTGCAATTTACCGTGGGGCGGAAGTATTCCGAGTGGTTCCAGCGTGACGGCGTATCAAAATTCAAGTGTTGCGTGCGGAGGCAGTTGTGTTTCTGAAACCAGAACATGCAATAACGGAACTCTAAGCGGTTCTTATCAAAACGCCTCGTGTGCGGTAGCGGTGTGTACCGGTAGGTACATATCCGTAACGGCTAGTTGTAGTAATAACTTCGGAGTAGGATCGTGCCCATTTTCTACAGCTGGTCCACCAGCCTCATTGGTATGCAGTCCCATTGGGTCAAGGTGCTATACAGTCCGTCAGGAACGATCTGGCCCGTGCAACCTACGTGGGCAGATAAATAAACCTTGGTATCGTCTATGGCAATGCCGATAAGCAACAAATAACATGTCTACTTTTCTCCAATCCCTAAAAATCCTCATCCTCGCCATCATCCTTTCAATCGGCGTTTCGTATGTCTACGCTTGGACAGGGCCGACGGCGACCGCGCCGGATGGAAATGTTTCCGCTCCGATTAATGTATCGGCAACGAGCCAGGTGAAAAGTGGCGGACTTTGGGTCGCCTCTTTAGGTACAGATGGCGGAGCGACATTTGGCGGAAGCGTTAAGATTGGAACAAGCAACGCTGTCTGCACATCAGCGATTTCTGGAATGCTTCGATACAATTCTACTATTGTTCAATATTGCAATGGATCAATGTGGTGCGCGCTGGGCACAACCTGTGGGATAAATCTCGTCATAGAAAGCAATACAAATAATTACAATATTTATGATGCGGCTACGGCGGCGGGCTGGGTTAGTGGAAAAGCGGTTACTTTGACTATTAACTCTGGAGCAGTCGTCGGCTCAACTAGTACTGATTCGCCAGCTCTTACTACGGGTGCATTTCCGGCCGGCACCAGCGTAACAATCATCAACAACAGTTCGATTATTGGCGCGGGCGGCGCGGGGGGAACTGGAGGAAACGCTTACGGGTGTATAGGAATACCAGTAACTAGTGGTCTAGCAGGAACAAGTGGAGGTCCGGCACTTTCGGTTTCATCACCAACTGTGATTAATAATAATGGAAGTATCTCGGGCGGGGGTGGAGGTGGAGGAGGGGGAGGTGCAGCAAGAACGTCGGCCTTCCGTGCCTCTACCTGTCTTGGCGGTGGCGGTGGCGGGGGAGGTGCAGGGCTTAATGCTGGATTAGGAGGGAGTGGTGGAAGTCAATCAAATTCTTATAGTTCGCCAAGTAGCCCAGGAACCATTGGAACTTTAGTATCAGGAGGATTAGGGGGGTCGGGTGCGGTGGGTGGATTAGGCAGTGGGACAGGTGGCACTGGTGGTAATGGAGGCGCTCCCGGCCAAGCAGGTTCAGCGGGAAATCAGAGCACTTCGAATATAGGAAATATAACTTCTGGCGGAGCAGGAGGAAATCCGGGTGCTGCGATTATAGGCAATAGCAATATTACCTGGCAGGCAACAGGAGATCGTCAGGGACCAATAAATAACTAAAATGTTACAATAAATCTATGAATGGATTTCTCCAATCCCTAAAAATCCTCATCCTCGCCATCGTCCTCTCCATCGGCGTCTCGTATGTCTATGCCTGGACGGGACCGGCTGCAACTGCGCCGGGTGGAAATATTTTAGCGCCGGTAAATGTGAGCGCGACGAGTCAGGTAAAGAGCGCGGGACTTTGGGTCGGGTCTTTGGGAACTGACGGCGGGGCATCGTTTGGCGGGGGTGTCAAAATTGGAAATAACGATACGGCCTGCACTCCGGGAATTTCAGGAACATTTCGCTACAATGCTGGCATTATGCAGTATTGCAATGGGTCAGTATGGAGAATGCGTTAATCTTCACTGTCCTAGCACTACTCGGTATCAGTGCTAAACTTTGTATGTCTAAGTAACTATTTCCATCGCAAGTCATTTCCAAAATGTCCTACAAATTAAAAATTTATTTTATAAACTTCGCGAAGATATTCGCGTTGCTCATGGTGATTTTTGTCGTTCCATATTTCATACAAATTTCGGCATGGAAAATAAATAAAGCAATGGCGGCACAAACTCCGGGAAGTCTTTCGGGTTACGCTTGGAGCGAAAACATTGGGTGGATTAGTTTAAATTCATCAAATTGTGACACCAACGGAAACGGCTTCATTGATACAAGCGCTTGCGGTGGGACTGATACGGCGGCAAGTCCGGTTATTAATTACAGCGTGAATGTGGACCAGAGCGGCAAATTGTCTGGATACGCGTGGAGCGAATACATAGGATGGATTAGCGCTAACGAAGCCGATTTAGTGGCCTGCCCAAAGGGGTCTTGCACCGCAAAGTTGCTGAACAATAAACTTACAGGATGGCTTAAGGCGCTTTCCGGCGATTTATTTCCAAGCGATGGATGGGATGGATGGATTAGTTTGAGTGACAATAATCCATATGACTACGGCCCTACTCTAGCGGCAAATGGAACCTTTTCCGGATATGCATGGGGAAGCGACGTTGTGGGGTGGGTAGATTTCTCTCTTGCAAGGGCTCCTCAAACATGCGTCCCCGTATATTCATGCGCCGGGCCGCAAACAATTATGTCGTCCTGTCAGGCCTTGCCATACGCGACTTGCGATGCGTCATCTTTTTGCTCTGCTGGCTCAAGCAGTTGCATACCGAACACAGCTTTAATCCCAGGGTTTACTTCGTTCACAGCAATTGGCCACGATCCTTATGCTCCAAATGATGATGATGATGATAATAATAACAACAATAACAATAATAATAACAACAACAACAATAACAATAATTCTTCCTCCGTAACATTTACAGCAACTGGACACCTTCAAGCCAGACCATCCCTCCTGAAAAGCGGCTACATAACATGGCTGTATTGGAAAGTGGATAATGTATCGACCTGTACCGCGACAGGCAACGGAGATTCGTGGACGGATACATCTTCCGGACCAGAAGGGAAACAAACCTCAGCCATAGTTGGACAGGCTACATACACACTAACGTGCTATTCACAGTATGGCGGGAATTCACCCACGGTTAATGAGATACAAACGATAAACATCACTCCGGTATTTAAGGAGAAGTAGGAATATGGAAAGTATATCGTATCTTGTATTGAATTCATACTGAATACCAGATACTAAATACACGATACAAGAATTTGCATTTTGGGAGAGCGTGTGTATACTTCTGCAACGCTATGTCCCGCCCCATTTCGGGGCTTGCCCCAGAAATGGGGCGGGACCAATGGTATCTCGCGCAAGCGATTTGCCGTTGCGCGATTTTTCTTTACCTTATGGCAAAATTCATGCTCGGAACAAAAGGAAGAATGACCCAGGTCTTTGACGACAAGGGGGAGGTTTTTCCCGCGACAATAATTACCGCGGGGCCGTTGACGATTACGCAGGTTAAAACAGTTGAAAAAGACGGCTACCAGGCGGTGCAAGTTGGATTCGGAACGAAGAAGGAAAAAAATATCGCGAAACCGCAGTTAGGGCATTTTTCCACCGAAGGCGGATCCGCCTCTGGCGGAAAATACCTCGGTATGTTCCGATATCAGCGCGAATTTTCCGCGGGAGAAGGTTTTGAAAGAGGAAAGTCTATAGATGTTTCTGTTTTCGCGCCCGGGGACATCGTTGCCGTCTCGGCGATTTCAAAAGGAAAAGGATTTCAAGGAGTCGTGAAAAGGCACGGTTTTCACGGAGGCCCTCGAAGCCACGGACAAAAAAACAAAGAGCGCAGTCCCGGCTCCATCGGCGGAGGCGGGCGAGCTGGCGGACGCGTCGCAAAGGGAATGCGCATGGCTGGCCGAATGGGAGGCGAGCGCATCACCGTTAAAAATCTTCGAGTTCTTCAGATTGACACAGCGACTAACACGCTTGTAATTTCGGGCGCAGTTCCGGGACGACCCGGTACATTAGTTGAAATCCGAGGTACAGAACAAAAATAAAATATGGAAAAGAAACTTGAATCAACTATATATACGAAGGATGGCAAAGAGGCCGGTACGATTGCGCTTCCCGCGAACATTTTTTCTGTACCGTGGAATGACGCTCTTATGCACCAAGTTGTAACGACCATGCAGGCAAATGCCAGAAATATAATCGCGCACACGAAAAGCCGCGGTGAAGTCAGCGGAGGCGGAAGAAAGCCGTGGCAACAGAAAGGTACAGGCCGCGCGAGGCACGGCTCCATCCGCTCTCCCATTTGGAAAGGCGGTGGCGTAACGCACGGCCCATTGAAAGACAAAGTCTACGCGCGAGAAATCCCGAAAAAGATGCGGGCAAAAGCTCTGTTTGTCGCGCTTTCCCGGAAATTGAAAGACGGCGAGATTCTTTTTGTGAATTCGTTCGGAATTGATGCGCCGAAGACGGCAGTTGCCAGAAAATACCTCGTCACCCTTTCCAAGGTAAAAGGATTTGAACTGCTCGCCAAAAAGAGAAAGAATTCCGCGCTCATCGCGCTCGCCGAATTAACTCCGGCCACGCAAAAAAGCTTCCGGAATATCGGAAATATCGAATGCATGAACACCAGGAATTTAAATCCTGTTACAGTCCTGAAGAGTAAGTATCTCGTTATTGAAAATCCCGAAGCCAGCATCGCAATTATCGAGAGTCGACTTCACTAAAAACTAAAAACTACCATGAGCATATTCGGCAAAACAAAGAAAGCGGAAGTAAAGAAAGATGCGACAGCAACCCCACCCGCCGTTGAAAAAGATTCTACGCCAGCCATTTCTTCAGATTCTTCGCATGTCCTTCTCAATCCGCGTATCACGGAGAAATCAACATGGCACAGCGCGCAAGGCGTTTATGTTTTTGACGTGGCCGTGAATTCTAACAAACAACAGATTTCGCGGGCGATTCGTGCAATTTACAAGGTCACTCCGCGCAAAATCCGCATCGTCACAGTACCAAGCAAGAGCAAGCGCAGTGCGCGCACAGGCAAGCTCGGTGTGAAAGGCGGCGGCAAAAAGGCATACGTTTACCTCAAAAAAGGAGAGACCATTAACCTTTCTTAACTACTAACTACTAACTACTTACTACTAAATATGAAAATATATAAACCGACATCTCCTGGCGCGCGCGGAATGACGCGGCTTAATTACCGAGAGCTTCTCTCCGGCCACAAACCGACTAAGTCGCTCGTCGGAGGATACAAGCGAGGAGTCGGGCGCAACAATCAGGGTCGAATTACCGTGCGCCACAAAGGCGGTGGCCACAAACGGAATTACCGACAGGTGGATTTTTATTTCGACAAGAAAGATATTTCCGCGAAGATTGCTTCTATAGAATACGACCCATTTCGCTCTGCGTTCATCGGGCTTGCAGTTTACGCCGATGGGACAAAACGCTATGTGGTCGTTCCGCAGAAAATAAAAGTGGGCGA
>MFLD01000019.1 GCA_001781465.1 Candidatus Kaiserbacteria bacterium RIFCSPHIGHO2_02_FULL_49_16 | reverse complement strand
CACTTCAACCGCTCCTCCTTAATGGTTTGTGCCATATGTATCGACATTTCTCTATTCTAGAGAAAACCGCCATATGTGTGTGCACATTACCAGTATTGCTGGACAATTTGGCGATTAATGGTACAGTGGCAATTAGGTAACGCTGTCCGGGTCTCTTGCCTCAAACAAGCAAGGGATTGGGCCTGGATTTCACCGCATTTGTTTGCGGTGAGAAAGCGGTTTCTGCTTGCCCCGAACGTAGTTGATAGGCGTGTGGAAGTCCGGAACTCCCCGTAAAAGGATAACCGATTTAAAAAAGAGTCGGTGAAAGGTTCGTTTTTCTGCGTACGTTCTGCGTAGATTTGCGCGTGAGCGAAGCGAACGAAAGTGAGGTGGCACCGCGGCTAAAACATCGCAGAGCGATGTTCGCCCGACCAATCGAGGAGCGATTGGTCTAGGGACATGAGAATCGCCCTTACCGTCCGAACACACGATATAATCGTGTGACGGGCAGTAAGGGCGGTTTTTAATTTGTATGAATTCTCTACCTAAAATAAAAATTGGTCAGAAGCCGCATTACGTCAAACTTGCTGACGGCGTGGACTTTTTCGAGCTGTTCAGAAAAATCGAACGGCGATTTGACACCTGCTTCATTTTCGAATCATTGGGCGAAGATGGAAAGTTTGCCCGTTACTCCATAATAGGATTTGAACCGGCGCATTTGGTCGGGGGAAAAAGAAATACCTTGACCGTTGACGGCAAAAGTTATTCCGTTCCGAATCCGTACTACGCCCTGCGCGATATTATGCCGTCCTCAACTATCGGGAGAAATTACGACGGAGGGCTAGTCGGATACTTAAGTTACGAAGCGATTAACCTGATGGAACCATCGCTTAACGTCAAAGTGCATGACAAGTTCGACCAGTTTCTTTTTGGGGCCTACACGGACGGATTGATAATGGATAAGCTGACCGATGAACTCACATATTTTTATTATGAGGAGGACAGAAGCACTGTCATTAAGGAAATAATCACTTCGGAAATCAGTCCGGAGTCGTTCAGCGCGGAGTGTGTTGACGAAGGCCTATCTGAAAAAGAGCACGCGAAAATAGTGGAGGATGTGAAAGAAAAAATAAAAGAAGGAAAAACATTTCAATGCGAGGTCGGATTCAAGACAAAATATAAAATAAAGGGAGATACGATGCGAATTTATGAAAGGTTGAGGGAAATAAACCCGTCGCCTTTTATGTACTATCTCAAATTTCAAGGGAAGAAAATAATCGGCGCGAGTCCGGAATTATTGTTCTCCTTAAGAGATGGAGAAATGACGACGAGGCCTCTCGCGGGAACCATCCGCCGGGGCGCTGATGCGAAGGAAGACCAACAGCTTGCGCGGGAGCTAGTGAATGATGAAAAAGAACGCGCGGAGCACAACATGCTTGTGGATTTGCATAGGAATGACCTCGGAAAAGTAGCTAAGTTCGGCACGGTAAAAATCCGTGACCTGATGACCGTCAAGAAATTCAGCCACGTTCAACACATTTCGAGCGAGGTTGTTGGTACCATCCGGCCGGATGAAGACATGTTTTCCGGCCTAGCGAGCCAATTTCCAATGGGCACGGTTTGCGGGACGCCGAAGATAGAAACCATTAAAATCATAGACGAGAACGAAAAAGAGGCGCGCGGGCCGTACGGCGGGGGCGTCGGGCACTTTGGCTTCAATGGCGATTGCACGTTTGCGCTCGCGCTCCGGTCGGTTTTCATCACGGGCGAAGATGCGTATACTCAAACCAGCGGAGGCATTGTGTATGACTCCGTTTCGAAGAAGGAGTATGCGGAGATAAAAAATAAATTGGCCGCTATGAAGGAAGTTTTGAATACGTCATGAGCACAGCGAATTACATATCCAAAACCCTGTTAAATCCCGCCAAAGGCGGGGCGGTAAAGCCACATTTAACAGGATCTCGGATTAGGGTACTAATCCTCGACAACTACGATTCGTTCACGTTCAATCTCTACCAATATGTGGGGGAGATACTTTCCGAGAATGGCGGGAAATTCACTTTGGATGTTGTGAGAAATGACGAAATAACGCTCGAGGAAATAGAAAAACGGAAGTATGACAGAATAGTAATTTCTCCGGGTCCGGGTGACCCGCGCGACCCGAAATATTTCGGCGTATGCGCGGATGTCCTAACAAAAATCGGAAAGACTACCCCAGTTCTCGGCGTCTGTTTGGGCATGCAGGGAATGGCGTATTATTTTAGAGGAAGTGTCGCGCGCGCGCAGAAACCAATGCATGGAAAGACGAGTATCATAGAACACGATGGCAAAGGTGTGTTCAGGGGCCTGCCGCAGAAACTGGAAGTTATGCGCTATCATTCTCTTATCGCGGAAAAAGAAACATTGCCGGAGTGCCTCTCGATAACCGCGACGTCGCTTGATACCGGAGAGATAATGGGACTGCGGCACAAGGTGTACCCAATAGAGGGCATTCAATTCCATCCTGAATCTTTTGCTACAGAAGGGGGTAAACAGCTTCTCGCGAATTTTCTAGAAAAATAATGATCGTATTAGAATATATTTTTCTTGACCCGCCTAAATTTTTTGACCACTGGCAGTTTATATATAAACAAAGAAGAGTATGCTTACAACATCTACAATTGTTAATGTAGAAATATGATGAAAAATTTGGGCGGGTGTAAGATTTACTAACTCGCTACGCTCGTAATAAAATCTATCATATGGATGCAACGAAAATACTCAATACGCTAGTTGATAAGAAAGATTTGACTGCCGCAGAGGCACGCCAGTTTCTGATTGACGTGATGGATGGCGTCATCTCCCCGGTTCAAACAGGGGCGATTCTTACCGCGTTTCGTATGAAAGGAGAAAGCATGAGTGAGGTGAAGGGTCTTATAGAAGGGATGCGCGAGAAGATGCTCCCCGTGCACGCCGAAGGCGCAATAGACATCGTGGGGACGGGAGGCGGCGCGGCAGACCCGTTCAATATCTCAACAGCGTCAGCGTTTGTCGCGCGCGGGGCAGGCGCGAAAATCGCAAAGCATGGCAACCGCGCCGCAAGCAGCAAATGTGGCAGTGCGGATGTGCTTGAAGCGCTTGGCGTGCGAATTGTGCTCACGCCCGCGCAAGCGGAAGATGTGTTCAAGAATGCGGGCATGGTCTTTTTATTTGCACCGCAGTACCACCCCTCAATGAAGCAAGTTGTACTCGTGAGAAAAGAGCTGAAGATTCGGACAATTTTTAACGCACTCGGGCCTTTCTCGAATCCCGCTGGTACCAAACGTCAGCTCGTCGGTGTTCCCAACATTTCACTCGCCGAAAAATTAGCCGAGGTAGCGCGCGGACTTGAATATAAACATTTACTTGTTGTGACGAGCGAGGATGGCATGGACGAGATCAGCACTAGCGCGCAGACGCACGTATTTGAGATTACCGAGAGGCACGTAAAGAAATACATGATCGACCCAGCTCAACTAGGATTTAAGAAAGCCGAGCTTTCCTCGTTGCAAAGTGGCGGTCCCGAGGAAAACGCAGCGATGATTCGCGAGATTTTGAGCGGCGAGAAAGGACCGAAGCGCGACATTGTGATTCTGAACGCAGGAGTAGCACTCTACGTCGCGGGAATAGCGAAAGATGTAGAGCAGGGAATCGCATTGGCAGCGGAATCCATTGATAGCGGAAAGGCAAAGCAGGCCCTGGATAATTTAGTGAAGGAAGCACAGCGATTCGCCGACAACGCAAAATGAATCCCGTTAGAAGTCGCGGAAGTTCAGTTTATGGTACATTCAATATATGTTTCTCATTGGTCGGATACTTACAAGTTATAACTTCCGAGTCGGAAGCGTGAGCTTCCTACTTCTAACGGGATGAAAACTACCCGAATTATTCCACTGGAGAAACCAATAGACGCGGCTGTTTCTATTCCCGGTTCCAAGAGTTACACCAACAGAGCGCTTCTCATGGCAGCTCTCGTTGGAAAAAATGTTCGAATAAAAAATCCGCTTTTTAGCGACGATACGAAAGCGATGATTGATTGTCTCCAAACTCTTGGAATTAAAGTTGCGCCGAAGGTAGATTCTTTAGAAGTTGTCGGAGATATTACATCGGTTGACGATACTTCGTACGATTTGAACGCGCATCTTTCCGGAACAACCATCCGGTTTATTCTCGCGCTTTCCTCTGTTGTCGCGGGTGTTAAGACGATACGTGGAGAAGGGCGCTTGAATGAACGTCCTATAGGAGATCTTGTCGACGCACTCCGCCAGCTCGGCGCGAAAATAGAATATTTGGAAAAGGAAGGATTCCCGCCGCTGCGAATTTCTTCCTCGAAGCTCACTCCAGGAAATATTACGATGAATGGTTCCGTCAGCAGTCAGTTCCTTTCCTCAATTTTAATGATTGCTCCCATGATTGGCGAAGTGAACATCGAGGTCATCGGCGAGCAAATTTCAAAGCCCTACATCGACATGACGATTGATTCCATGAAGCAATTTGGAGCCAATGTTGAGATTAAAAATTCATCCACATATACCGTTCCAGCAGGCCAAAAATACAATATTAATGAGTATGTCGTGGAGGGCGATGCCTCAAGCGCTTCATATTTCTTTGCAATTGCCGCTCTCACACAGTCGCGCGTTATGCTTAAAAATATGAATCCGAAATCGGTTCAAGCCGACATGGGATTTCTTAAAATCCTTGCCGACATGGGGAACGAAGTTGAGTATGGAGATAACGAGATAACAATTCAAGGACGCGGAATTAAGCCGGTTGATGTGAACATGCAGGATTGTCCCGACCAGGTGCAGACCCTTGCCTCGCTTTCTGCGTGTGTTCCGGGGATTACTCACATCGCAGGGGTTGGCTCTTTGAGGGTTAAGGAGACTGAACGTGTTGCGGCGCTCGAACGCGAGCTAGCAAAAATGGGAATACGTTCCGAATCGACTCCTGACACAATGACAATTTACGGCGGTTACCCGAAACCGGCGGTCATAGATACCTATTGGGACCACCGGATGGCAATGGCGTTTTCGGTACTGGGAACAAAGTTGAAAGGGATGGAAATAAGAAACCCTCAAGTAGTAACCAAAACCTTCCCAGATTTTTGGGAAAAACTTGGTGAGATCGGCATAAAAACCAGCGCCTCGGAACGAGACCCGAACATTGTTCTCATAGGTATGCGCGGGAGTGGCAAAACGACCGTTGCTCGGCTTCTTGCCAAACGACTCGGTAAGCGGTGTGAAGACATTGATTCTTTGATAGCAAAAAAAGCAGGAATGAGCATCAAGAAGATTGTGGAGAAATTTGGATGGGACCATTTCAGGGATTTGGAATCCGACATGATCCGCGAAGTCTCAGAGCAAAACGGCGCTGTAATTTCTACCGGCGGTGGAATTATTACGCGATCGGAGAACATTGAAGCGGTAAAGAAAAACGGTCTCTGTATTTTCCTTCGCGCAACTCTTGAAGTGCTCTTAAGCAGAATGGCAGAGGACGATTCTCATCGGCCGGCATTGACAACTGGAACCACGCCAAAGGAAGAGATGGAAAAAATGCTCGCGGAGAGGGCAGGGCTCTATGAGGCGGCCGCTGATGAAACTATAGACACGGAGACCGACCCACCGGAGAGCGCGGTAGAGAAGATAGTGGCCAAGTTGCGTGAGAGGGGAGTAGTAAAGAAATAGATATTCGCGCAAAAATAGTTTCGTTAATTATTATTGCCGCTGTCTTTTTTGTGAAAAAACAATATTCCCTATCCTACGCTATAGCGTAGGATAGGGAATATTTAAAAAATCAAGGAACTTGTTGTTTTTGAATATTTTTGAGTACATTTCCGTTATAAATTGGATTGGTTGTTCTATTCCCATATGATTGTGGTGTTAGTAGGTATTAAGGGGTTATAATTGCACCCATGGCAGGGAATTCATTCGGGCAATTGTTTCGGATAACGACGTTCGGCGAATCGCACGGCGGGGCTGTTGGAGTTGTCGTTGACGGATGTCCGCCCGGTATTGAAATTACCGAAGAAGAAATTCAGGTTCAGCTCGATAGGCGCAAGCCCGGGCAGAGCAAGATTACAACACCGCGCAAGGAGCCCGACATCGTCAAAATTCTCTCCGGATATTTTCAGGGTAAAACCACAGGCACGCCTATTTTGCTGATTGCTTACAACGAAGAATTTGAGTCCGACGATTATCTTGAATTGAAAGATGTTTATAGGCCGTCGCACGCGGATTTTACCTATGAAGCGAAATACGGTTTTAGGGATTGGCGAGGAAGCGGGAGAGCGTCTGCCAGGGAAACGCTTGCCCGCGTTGCCGCCGCAGCGATAGCGCAAAAATATCTGTCCGCCATAGGCGGATCCGCCTCCGGCGGAAAGAATACTGGAATTGAGTTCATAAGCTATGTCGAACAAGTCGGAGATATTAAGGCCAATGTTGATTTCAATTCAGTTACCGCCAAAGATGTGGAGTCAAACATCATCCGCTGCCCCGACCAAAAGGTTGCGGAGAGAATGATAGAGCTTGTTGAGAAGGTGAAAGCAGACGGCGATTCCATCGGCGGAATTATTCAGGGTGTCATAAAAAATGTGCCAGCCGGTTTGGGCGAGCCGGTTTTTGACAAGATTTCAGCCGACCTCGGGAAAGCGATGTTAAGCATCAATGCGGTCAAAGGTTTTGATATCGGCCTCGGATTCCGGAGCGTCGGGATGCGCGGGAGCGAACACAACGATGCTTTCTACACAGATAAAAGCGGAAACGTCCGGACAAAAACTAACAACGCAGGCGGCACCTTGGGCGGAATCTCAAGCGGAGAAACGATTCACTTCCGCGTCGTATTCAAACCGGTCTCAACCATTAAAAAAGAGCAGGACACGGTGAACACTAAAGGCGAAGCGACCAAGCTGGAGGCCTCCGGCCGCCACGACCCGTGCGTCCTCCCGCGAGCCGTTCCAATAGTGGACGCAATGGGGGCGCTTGTAATAATGGATCACTACCTGCGAAATAAAGCGCAAAATTCGTGAAATGCTAATATGAATATATGGCAAAAGGTTCCATAAAAACAGCTATCGTAAAAACGCAATACGGCTCGTTTAAAGCGGTATTTGAGCCGGAAATCGACATGGGCGGATATGTTGCGACTGCGCCAAAAGTGCAGGGAGCCGTCTCTTGGGGCAAAAATTTGTCGCATGCGAAGGAAATGATTGCCGAGTGCATTGAAGGAGCTATTGAAGCCCGCGTTATTGCGGAAGCCGTAAAGGAAGGAAATGTTCGTTTTACTGCTAACGCTAGTAAAATGCCGGTTCTCGCATGAGCATTATTTCCTTATATGCTTATTCGCGCGAATAAGCATATAAGGAATAATTGATGCAAAGTTATCTTATTCCAACTATTGTCTAATTCGTGAGAATTAGACAATACTCGGAGAATCGATCGACAAGAAGCAGGACACGGTGAAAAGAGGAAACGAGGTGACCAAGCTGGAGGCCTCCGTCCGCCACGATCCGTGCGTCGTCCCACGTGCAGTCCCCATAGTGGACGCGATGTCGTCACTCGTCATCATGGATCATTACATGCGCAACCATGCGCAGAATTAGTAGTGTAGAATGTATAACATGGACGATAATATTGCGAAGTTATCTAAGCGCGCTAATGAGAAGACTCTTGAGAATTGGCGCAAAACTCTACCCGCATTTAGACTAAAGGATGAGCCATCAAGACAAGCATGGGACACATATACTAATGGTTGCTTCAATCCACATTCTAGGGAAGTTGCACGATTTGTCGCAAATTGGGCAAGTCAGATTGATGCGAAGATACCTTTTTCAAGGGACAGTAATTTAATTGGATCAGGTCGTCATGGGGTGGCAAGGGTTCCTTCTCCAGACTTGAGACTTGACGAAATTATATTTTTAGAGGCCATGCCGAAAGCTTCGAAAGCTGGCATTACTACTTTGGCATCATATCGTGAATCTCTGGAGCTTATGAAAAAGTTTTCTATCTGGGGTGATAATGTTGCAAAGTGGGATGAAATTGGAAAAAGATGGCCTTTATTAGATATGTAGCTCTCGCATAACTTTCTCAACAAGTGGTTCCAAAGTTTCTGGCCTTGCATTTTTGATGACATTCACAAACACACTCCCCGCGATGACTATGTCAGCGAATTTTGCTAGCGACTGGGCATCTTCTTTTGATTTAACACCAAAGCCGACGGCGAGTGGGAGATTGAAGATGCGCTTAGCGACAACGGCAAAATTCTCGAGGTCTTTGGCGAACCTGCTTGTTGCGCCAGTGATGCCTTGTCGTGAGGTGCAGTAGACGAATCCGCGAGAAGCTTTTGCAAGTTGCTTCAATCGCTCTTCGGGCACTCCTGGGGAAACGACCGGAACAAAAAAGATATCATGTTCTTGGCAGGCGGAAAGAAGCTCACCGCCTTCTTCAGTGTCAAACGGACAATCTGGCACAATGAGTGCGTTTGCTCCTGCAGTCGCAATAGTCTTTACGAACTTCGGTATGCCGTAGCGAAAGACTGGATTTGTGTAGTTCATCACTGCAATTGGCTTGCCGAATCCGGCAACTTTTTTGAGAAGTTCAAGTGATTTTGCCACAGTTGCGCCTGCTTTGAGAGCATCCTCGCTTGCAACCGCAATCGTTGGGCCGTCGGCCATCGGGTCGGAGAATGGAATTTGCAGTTCAATGATATCGGCTCCGCCTTTTGCTAGCGCTTCGGCAACTTTCTCGGAATCTTCCATTGTCGGATAGCCCGCTATCATGTGCGCCATGAAAAGCGTCTTTTTTTTGTCCGCAAACAACCGATTGAGTTTATTAGTAGCGGTCATATTCATCCTTCAAAAAATCGCGGAAACTTTCGTCCTTAAACGCACGGGCGAAGTTAAAGAGGTCTTTGTCGCCTCGGCCGGAGAGAGTTGCAACCACGATTGAATCTTTCGGCATTTTCGGAGCTATTTTGCGCACTTCTGCGAGTGCGTGCGCGCTCTCGAGCGCGGAGATAACACCTTCAAGTTTGGCGAAGTAATCCACTGCTGAAACTGCCTCCGCGTCCGTTGCGTATGTAAGTTCCACTCGGCCGTTTGCGTACAAGTCCGCGAGTTCAGGGCCGACGCCTGGATAATCAAGGCCTGCCGAAATAGAGTGGGTGGGCGCGATTTGGCCATCCTCCGTTTGGAGAAATAGCGACTTATAGCCTTGGAAAATGCCGAGTTCGCCTGCGATTTTTCGCGAAGAGTGCTCGCCGAGTTTCTTCCCAATGCCACCGGCTTCCACGCCGATGAGCCGCACCGATTTATCGGAAAGAAAATCGTAAAAACTCCCCATCGCATTTGACCCGCCGCCGACGCACGCGATTATTGCATCCGGGATTTTCTTTTCTCGCGACATAAGCTCCGAGCGAATCTCGCGCCCGATGACGGATTGGAAGTAGCGGTTCATTTCTGGGTATGGGGCGGGCCCCAGCACAGAGCCGATGCAGTAGTGAGCATCGTCCAAATTCTCCATCCAGTATTTCAGAGCCTCGTTCACCGCGTCTTTTAGTGTTTTGCTCCCGTACTCCACTGGCACGACTTTTGTGCCGAGACGCTCCATCAAAAATACATTTGGGCGCTGGCGCTTTATGTCCTCGCTTCCCATAAACACGACGCACTCTAGGCCTAATTTTGCGGCGACGGTGGCAGTAGCCACGCCGTGCTGTCCCGCTCCAGTTTCCGCTATGAGCATCTTTTTTCCGAGCCGTTTCGCGAGAAGTCCCTGTCCTAGACAATGTGTAATTTTATGCGCGCCCGTGTGGTTTGCGCCTTCGTTCTTGAGATACACTTTTGCACCTCCGAGGTCTGCAGTCGCGCGCTCGGCGAAAATAAGCGGTGTTGGACGGCCTGAATAATTGCGGAGAAGGTCCTGGAATTCGCTCTGAAATACCTTGTCCTTTTTCGCGCATTCAAACTCGGCACTCAACTTGCGGAGTGTGTCCCACAACATTTCGGGTACGTATGCGCCGCCATAATTTGTTTTCTTATTCGTCATAATAATGCTTGTTTCAACTCGTTAATTTTCTTGATTGGGTCGGCGGATTGAAGTACCGATGTACCTACCAGAATACCGCTAATGCCGCTTCTGCGCACCCTTTTTACATCCTCCACAGTTCCAATGCCAGATTCGCTCACGACGAATGTGCCTTTCGGGATTTTCGCCATGAGTTTTTCAGTAACTGAAATATCGGTATTAAAAGTTTTTAGGTCGCGATTGTTAATGCCTATGATACGCGCTCCCGCGCGGAGCGCCTTTTCTATTTCTTTTTCGTCATGCACTTCAACGAGCGCGTCTAGGCCGAGCGATTCCCCGAGCTTTAACAGATGCGCCAGTTCGCTTTCCTCCAAAATGGACGCAATCAGCAGGAATGCATCCGCGTTCAAAAGCATCGTCTCATACACTTGATATTCATCAATGATGAAATCTTTTCGCAAAATCGCTTGCGGAACGCGCACGCGCACTTCCTTGAGCAAGTCATTGCTTCCGCCGAAATATTCGGTATCGGTTAGAACTGAAATAACATCGGCATTACTTTTTGCGTAGAGGTCGGCAATTTCAAGGGGGGAATCTGCAATTAGCTCTCCAGCCGAAGGCGAGCGGGGTTTTATTTCCGCAATCAATACAGGGCCTTTCTCAAATAGTGTGCGAAATGGCCGCCTCTCTGGTCGAAAATCCTCGGCCTCTTTTTGCAGAGTTTCAAGCGAGCGCACAGCCTTTAAGGCCGCGATTTCGCGCCGTTTTGTTTCAACTATTTCGTCTAACACCGTCATCGTGTCATTATAGTCTAGAAGATGTTATGAGCGTAGCGAATTACATATTCTTGACCCTGTTAAATCCCGCCGTAAGCGGGGCGACGAAGTCGCATTTAACAGGGTGTAAGAGCTTCTAAACTCGTTATCACTCATTAAGAATCTCTAACATGGTCCAAGTAAAAATATGCGGCATCACAAATATTGAGACTGCTCGTGCGGTTGCGTCGCTCGGCGCAGACATGCTCGGCTTTCATGTCGAACTTGAACATTCCAGAAACCCGCTTACGAGAGATATGGCGTCCGAGATTATTTCACAACTGCCCCCCACATGTTCCGCTGTTTTAGTTACCTCGGCAACGGAGCCAGAAAAGATCGCTCGACTTGTAAAAAAGACAGCCGTTACCGCCGTCCAATTACACGGAGACATAGAAGAAATGAGTAAACTAAAATCTGAACTTCCGAATATCAAATTATATAAGGTGGTAAATGTCTTTGATAAGAGCGCCATCGAGGAAGCGAAGGGATACGAAGGTATTGCGGATGCGCTCGTTCTCGACTCGGCGATAAAGGAAACGGGACAGCGCGGGGGAACTGGGAAGACCCATGATTGGGATATCAGCCGAAAAATCGTTGAAGCGACTTCGCTTCCAGTAATTTTAGCCGGAGGCCTCAACCCCAACAATGTATCCGAGGCAATCAGCAAGGTGCGCCCGTATGCAGTTGATGTAAATTCTGGCGTATCAAACCCAGACGGAACAAAAAATTTGGAGAAAGTTAGGTTGTTTATTGAGAGAGCCAAACGATCTAGAATGTAGAAATATGAAACAACCCCTTCCACGCGATTCTTTGCGGGAGGGGCTGTCGCCAATTAATGGCTCGGTGGTGGTATCAAGTGAACGACCCTGTAATGGGCACGAAATCTGTCGACTACGGGGTATTTGCTGCCAAGCCACGCGAATTGGATGCGCAGTCTGTCTCCCTCCGCGAATCTTTTCGCGTCGAGATAGCAAGGATAACGCTCCCTCGGATCCGTAAATTGAGGCAGACTGAACACGGTGCTGGCACCCATTCCGCCTGTCGTACTGACGCATCCCGTTGCTATGACTTTCTCCTTGCGGCGAACTCCCTTCCGGACCACATCGACATTCATGGTCGTGTGCTCCCAACGGTCATAAGCGCCGGGCGTATATGCGAGATATTCCGTAACTCGGAAATCATCGAGCGCCGGGATTGCGACCGCATACCACCCATCAGGAAGGGCAAAACGTTTCTCCCCTCCCAGAAGAACCACCGGAAACGTTACACTGCATTTTTCCAGTGGCGGCATGTCAGTGACCGACAGGGTCACCGAGATTCGCTTTTGGTCGCGTACCAGCGCATTAGAATTTCCTGCCATCCAGATAACCCGCGTTCCACCGTGCGAGGAAATGTCGCCCAGCACATAGTCCAGACCCTCAATCTCACCCTTTTCATCAAAGGTTATGAGTGCCTGAAAAGGTTGCGGGCTCCGCACGGTCATTTCTGGCGGAATCCAGAATTTGGGAAACTCTGCGGTTTGGATACTGCTTGGTGATGGCATAAGAACCATTGAAGCAGTGCCATAAATAAAAGAAGCTCTTTTGATGACGAGCTTTCCATTCAGTACCCCGATCCAGTTCGTTAAATCAGGAATCTGACTCGGGTGACCACGTGGGTCGAGAACATGCAGTTGAAGCGTGCTCATTGGTTTCTCCTTTGGGTGTTGGATTGTATTGCGGTTAAGTACAGCTTGCGAGGAACAATCCTTCCCCCTAAGCCGCACTCAACACGCAAAACAGCCTTTTACCAAGGTTTTTTCAAGGAACGAAGACCATTCCATCCTCAACATATCAGGGGGAGGGGATTTGTAAAGGTCGAGATTGTTGGGTCTTATCTTGCTGGTAGGTTTGTTGCTACTCTTTATTTCTTTATTTCCATGTACCAAACTGATGCGGTCGCATCAGTTTGGTACATGGAGCAGTAGGGAGAGGGCAAGAATTGTAAAGACCTGCCTTCTGTAGTAATGTGCCTAGATATGCGACCAATTCACGCTGATAAAGCGCCTAAGGCAATAGGCCCGTACTCGCAGGCGGTCGTCGCGGGCAACCTGGTTTTCTGCTCCGGGCAGATTGCTCTCGAACCTTCGGGTGCAATGGTGGACGGGGGAATCAAAGAGCAGACTGTGCAGGTGTTTAAAAACCTTGAAGAAGTTCTTCGCGCCGCGGGCATAGGATTAGATTCGGTCGCGAGCGTCAGCGTATTCCTTCGCGACATGAATGATTTTAAAGAAATGAACGAAGTGTACGCAAAATCGTTCGGCGGGCATAAACCGGCCCGCGCCACAGTCGCCGTCTCCGGACTTCCGAAAAATGCTCTCATCGAAATTTCCTGCGTCGCCTTAGTCAAATAATAAACAATATATGGATAAAACATTTAACCCGAAACTTGTAGAAGAGGCGCGAGAGCATCTGCGAAGCGTCGTCCGAGAAACTCCTTTGCAATTCCATTCCGGCCTATCTCACCATTTCGGCGCAAAGATTTATCTCAAGCGCGAAGATTTGCAGATAGTTCGCTCATACAAATTGCGAGGCGCTTATAACAGAATGCGATTACTTACTCCCTCGGAGAAAAAGCGCGGTATCGTATGCGCGAGCGCGGGCAATCACGCGCAGGGAGTTGCCTTCAGTTGCAAGGCATTGAAAACAAAGGGAATTATTTTTATGCCTCGCAACACTCCTCGGCAAAAAATCGACCGCGTGCATAACTTGGGCGGCTCGTTTGTAACAGTCGAACTTTTCGGCGACACATTTGACGAGGCGTTCGGAGAAGCCAAAAGCGTATCGCAAAAAAAGCACCGGGTTTTTGTGCACCCTTTTGATGACCCATTCGTAATCGCCGGACAGGGGACAGTGGGCGTTGAGATTCTTGAACAGCTTTCCGCCGAAGGCGGATCCGCCTCTGGCGGAAAAGAACAAATTGATTTTGTCGTGGTGCCGATAGGCGGAGGCGGATTATGCGCTGGTCTCGGCTCATATATGAAATGGAGAAGTCCAGCTACAAAAATTGTTGGCGCAGAACCCGCGGGCGCTCCTTCAATGTCGCAAGCTCTAAAGGCAGGAAAAGTTGTAACTCTCCCAAAAATAGACACTTTTGTCGATGGTGCCTCGGTAAGAACTGTGGGCGATTTGACATTCAAGCTCTGCAAAAAAGTCTTGGAAAAATTAATTCTTGTTCCGGAAGGCAAGGTGTGCGAAACAATGATTTCTCTCTATCAGCGAGACGGCATAGTCGCGGAGCCAGCGGGCGCGCTCGCCATCGCCTCGCTTGAGCAGATTGGGAAGTCTCTGAAGGGCAAAACGGTGGTCTGTATAGTCAGCGGAGGCAACAACGACATCAGTCGATATCCAGAGGTGATAGAACGCAGCTTGGTCTACCAAGGCCTCAAGCACTACTTTATGATTAGTTTCTCACAGCGCCCAGGCGCCCTTAAGCGCTACCTGAATGAGGCGCTTGGACCAACGGACGACATCACACTCTTTGAGTACACGAAGAAAAATAATCGCGAAAACGGCCCCGCGCTCGTCGGCATCGAGCTGGCGAATAAAAAAGATTTCAAACCCCTATTGAAGCGAATGGACAAAATCGGGATGTCGTACGAACTCATCGAAAAAGATAGTCCGATTTTCAGCTTTCTAATTTAGCGAATTTGGAATTTTTTTCTTAAGGGGTATAGTAGAAGAATGAAGAGAATCCTTCTCGTTCAATCGCGGCAGTCACCAGAATGGATACGGGTGGAGCAGGACAATTATCGGCGCGCAGTTGGCGGGCTCGCACGGCTTGATTTTCTTTCGGCACTTGATGAACAATTAACATGGACAAGTCCCGACCAAATTCTGGCCGGATATGACGGTGTCATGTTCGGCGGTTCTACAGATTTCGATTTGGACGGCGGGCGCAGTGAAAAAGACCCCGCTCGTATTATGGCCGTTAGAATTGTCTCGCGAACTCGACTCCTAGTATCGTATGCGCTCGAACACAATCTGCCTGTTCTCGGCATCTGTTTTGGCCACCAGATAATTGCGCAGATGCATGATGGCAAAGTAGTGAGCGATGTAGAGCAAAAGAAAGTCGGTACACACGAAGTGCATCTGACTCCGGAAGGAGAACGCGACCCGCTCTTTAATGGTTTCCCCAAGAATTTCTTTGCACAGTATTGGCACGGTGATTCCATTACAAAACTGCCGACGGGGGCTGTACTTCTCGCAACTGGTCCGACATGCAGATTCAGCGCATTGCGATATGGCGAGCGAGCCTACACATTACAATTCCATCCCGAAGCAAATTATTCCAGATTTTCCGAATTGCTCAAACAATCTGGCAATGTGCCAGAAGGAGTGGACATCGGTTCCGTTGTGAGAGAAACACCCGAAGCGTCAACTCTTATTCAGACATGGATTGAACGGATTGTTACCATATGATTCGCTTTTTAAGGAGAGAAGATTACGCAATCGTAATTGTAGGCGTGCTTGCGCGTGAATATAAAAAACGGCTAGTTCCGCTATCCCTAATAGCAAAAGAATATGATATTTCTCTTTTATTCCTGCGGAATCTGGCGCATGACCTTCGCGATGCCGGCGTTATTAAAGCCGTTGAAGGAAAAAATGGGGGCTACTATTTAACGAAAGACCCGAAGAGCGTAAAAATGGGAGAGGTACTCGGGATATTTTCCAAGGGACAGGATTTTATCTGCTGTCCCGCCGGAAAAAAAAGCGAGCATTCGCGATTATGTCCGAAGGGAAAATCATGTTTCGCGGGGAATAAATGGCGACAGCTCAATAAGGAGTTCGTCCAGAAGGTCTACAAGCTTTCGCTTAAGGAATTTTTGGCACACAAGTAAGTTGTTTCGCTCGACATAACTAATACTTGCCCGGTGTTAG
>MFLD01000018.1:8870-13393 GCA_001781465.1 Candidatus Kaiserbacteria bacterium RIFCSPHIGHO2_02_FULL_49_16 | reverse complement strand
TCGCGCGATATTTCCCGCAAAGACCTTGCGAGTATTCTGCGCCAGTCAAAAATCTCCGTCGAAGAATTTTTAAAACTCTTGCGGCAGTAAAAGCTCAGACCTTGAATCAAGGGGAGTCCTTGATTTTGATAAATCCGGTTAGGCACTGTTTTTTCAGTTTACCGAGTTTACCGAGGACCGTCCTCGGTAAGTCCTTGGTAAAATATGTGAAGATACCGTTTTTTTGCACCGCCAAATCCCACAAAAACATTCCCCCTTTTTCTCATATCCCTGATCTCTAACATCCCTCAATCCCCATATCCCCTATTCTCCGCCATGGCGGAGAATAGGGGATATTCAGTATTTTAAGATTGACACAAAGATTATCTAAAGATAAACTACGGGCATGGTAAAAATAATAGGACTGAAGGATTTAAGAGAGAATACTGAACAATACATTTCTCATGTCAAAAAAGGGAGGTCGTTTCTTGTCGTCAGGCGCTCGAAGCCGATATTCCGCGTCTCCCCGGTTGATGAATGGGGCGACGATGGCGTGTGGGAGACCGTCGTGGACTTTACCAAGATTAACAAGAGGGGAATGCCGATTGATAAAGTTATAGCGTCTCTCAAGCGCTTGCATGCACAGAATCGATAAATTTCTCGCGCGGCTTGACGCCGGACGGCGGAAGAAAGTTCTGGATATTGCCGAACGAATCAAAAAAGGCGACTTTTCCGGACTTGATATGCGCAAACTTCAGGGCTCGCCGGGCGTCTATCGCGTTCGCGTCGGGAGAGTGCGGATTAAATTCACCATGGACGCGTCGGGCACCCGTATTTTTAACATTGATAATCGCGGGGAGAACACATATCGTGACATATAGCCGCAACAAGGACTACCGTTTTTTTACCCCGCCAATTCCCGCAAAAACTTATTCTCTTCGAGCAACGGCGGGTATGTTACAATCGCTTTTATGAAAACCATCGTCGTTGCCAATTGGAAGATGAATCCGCCGACCTTTAGGGAGGCGAGGAAACTTTTTGAGGCAACCAAGAAGACGGCGGAAAAGTGCCCGAAGATTTCTTTGATAATTGCGCCGCCTGCGATATATCTGCACGCCCTTGCCTCAAATTATCGCGGGAAGAAGATTTCTTTCGCGACACAGAACGCGCACGCTGAAGCGAACGGGGCGTTTACCGGGGAAACCTCCATCGCGCAGGCGCGAGATGTTGGCGCTGAATACGTTCTCGTTGGCCATTCCGAACGCAGAGCGATGGGAGAAACAAATGAAGCGACAGGAAAGAAAGTCTCAGCGGTGCTTGCTCAAAAAATGACGCCGATTCTTTGCGTGGGCGAGACGAAACGAGAATCCTCCGGAGAATATTTAGATATCGTCGGGGAGCAGTTGCGAACAGCGCTTGCCGATGTCGCACCCGCGAAAATTTCCAAAGTCATTATCGCGTATGAACCGGTGTGGGCAATAGGTGGCGAGACAACGATGAGCCCCCGCGACATGCACTCTATGGCGATTTTCATCCGGAAAACGATAGTCGGCATTTACGGAGACATCGGACATTCCGTAAAGATACTCTACGGAGCATCTGTCGGCGAGAAAAACGTACTCGAGATGTTGCGCGAGGGGAACGTGCGTGGTTTTATTGTCGGGCATGTAAGTACCGACCCAGAAAGGTTTGCAACTTTGTTAAAAGTTATCCAGAATGAAACATAAGGCGTGATACGGAACACATGAGATGTATAGACGAAATACCCGTTGTAGAATTAAAAGGAAAAAGAGTTCTAATCCGTTCCGATTTCAATGTGCCGTTGAGCGCGGACGGCGAGGTCGGCGACGTTTTTCGCTTAAGGCGAGGGTGGGAAACTATACAGTATCTATCCCTACGCGGCGCGCGGGTCATAATCATTTCTCACATTGGGCGTGATCCGGAGCAGTCGATAGAACCGGTTGCGAGGGCGCTAAAGAGATTCGGTGCGGTAATACATGTTCCAGACATTGTCGGCGCGGCCGCGAAAGGAGCCGCTGGCGCGATGCGAGACGGCGAGATTCTGCTTCTGGAAAATTTGCGCCGCGACCCGCGCGAAAAAAAGAACGACGAATCGTTCGCGCGCGAGCTAGCATCCCTCGCTGATATTTACGTGAGCGACGCGTTCGCGGTGTCTCACCGAGAAGATGCTTCGCTAGTAGGGGTCCCGAAATTCTTGCCGAGCTATGCTGGATTGCTCATGCGGGACGAAATTTCGCATCTAAAAGAAGCGCTTAATCCTCCGCAACCATCAATTGCTATCATCGGCGGGTCAAAATTCGAAACAAAAGATCCGATTATACGTTTGTTTCTTGAAAAGTACGCGCACGTGTGCGTTGTCGGTGCCATTTCAAGCGATTGCTTGAGAGGAAATGGATTTCCGGTTGGACGTTCTAAAGTTTCGGAGCACGCGCCGGCTAAGGATGTATGTGGAAATATACATTTGTTGACGCCTATAGATGTAACTGTCGAGCGTTCAGACAAGCAAGTCTCGGTAAAAAAGCCGCAAGATGTTTTGCCCGATGATAAGATAGTGGATATAGGGCCGGACACGGTAGCCGCCCTCGCGCCATTCATTGCTGAAGCAAAATTCATAACTTGGAATGGACCCACCGGCATCTTTGAAGAGGGCTTCATTTCCAACACAAGCGCTATAGCAGTTCTTATCGCAAAGCGCATAGAGAAAGGCGGCGCGCACTGCGTTATCGGCGGCGGCGACACGATTGCCGCGCTTCAGGAATCAGGCGTGCCGGAAGAAAAATTGGGCTTCTTTTCCACGGGCGGCGGCGCGATGTTGGAATTTTTGTTGCGAGGCACGCTTCCCGCAATAGAGGCGCTAGGCTAGTGTTAGGATACAGTGAGGCGTCGCCTCACTGTATCCTCTAGGATAATTGGGCCAGAATCTTTTCTTGTACCAGTACGGCCTCACCATCTTTGTAAGATGATTGGTGCCAGAGTTTAAAGCCGTCCCCTTTGAATCTTGGGATTATATGTACGTGCAAATGATCCACCACTTGCCCCGCGTGTTCGCGATTATTCATGTTGATGTTGATGCCGTCGGCGTCTAGGGCTTTTTCAATAACACCGGATAATTTGCGGACCGATTTCGTTACTGCGTCCCAGTCTTCCGGTAACACATCGAATATATTTCTTGAATGTCGTTTAGCTATTACAATCGTGTGGCCGGGATTTACTGGGTGGATATCGAGGAATGCGAGTGTCGAATCGTCCTCACGCACCTTGAACGATGGTATTTCGCCTTTAACTATTTTGCAGAAGACGCAGTCGGACATAAGTATCGTGTATACAGTATCGCGTATCGCGTATAAAATACAACCGAATGAAACAGTACTCAGAATTGATTCTCGCGTTGCTTGCTAAACGAGGAGTTTCAGAACCGAAAGCAATTGAGGATTTTCTAAATCCTGATTACGATGCGCATACCCATTCGCCGTTTCTTTTGGAAGGAATGGACAGGGCCGTCGCGAGGGTGCTTTCGGCAGTAACGCGCGGGGAGAGGATTGCAATTTACGCGGACTTTGATTGCGATGGAATTCCGGGTGCCGGGGTACTGTTAGATTTCTTTGCCAAGATTAAATATGGAAATGTCGAGTCGTATCTTCCGCATCGCGATAGAGAGGGTTACGGGTTTCACATAGAGGCGATAGAAGAACTCGCGACTCGAGATGTGAAATTAATAATCACAGTGGATGTCGGCACGAAGGCGGTTGAAGCGGTAGCCCGCGCGAAGGAGCTAGGAATAGATGTAATCATTACCGACCATCATGAAATCATTGGAGCTTTACCTGTCGCTGTTGCGGTTCTGAATCCGAAAATCTCCCCGTATCCGTTCCCGCATTTGTGCGGTGCGGGAGTCGCGTTCAAACTTGTGCAAGCATTGCTTATTGAGGGGCGCAAACACAGCGCTCCGAATTTCCACGATATTCCCGTTGGGTGGGAAAAGTGGCTTTTGGATTTAGTCGGGATTGCAACGGTTGCAGATATGGTCCCGCTTACGGGCGAGAACAGGACACTCGCGCACTTTGGTTTGCAGGTTTTGCGAAAATCTCCTAGGCCTGGGATTGTTGCGTTGTGTAAATGTTTGCGCTTGAAACAAAACGAAATTACGGAGAGCGACATTGGGTTTTCATTCGCTCCGCGTATAAATGCGGCATCGCGAATGGACGAGCCGGATTTGGCGCTCAAACTTTTAACAACGAACGATTCGCAAGAGGCGGAAAAATTGGCTATGCATCTTGACCGTTTAAACACGAGCCGGAAGGGAATCGTCGGCGGAGTTGTGCGCGAAGCGAAGCGCAGAGTGCGCGAGAGATTTAGCGCGGAAGAAAAGGTTGTCGTTTTGGGCGACACGGAATGGAAGCCGTCGCTCTTGGGCCTTGTGGCGAATTCTGTAATGGAAGGGCGAAGCGGAATCGTGTGCTTATGGGGGCGCGATGCCCTTGGACGGCTCAAGGGCTCGTGCAGGTCCGACGGAAGCATTTCTG
>MFLD01000018.1:0-8862 GCA_001781465.1 Candidatus Kaiserbacteria bacterium RIFCSPHIGHO2_02_FULL_49_16 | reverse complement strand
AGGTTTTTCAGTTTCTCATGAGCAGGTGCACACGCTCCATGATGGCCTCGTGCTTGCATCAAAGGATTTGTGGCGCGCGATTGGAGGAGAAAGCGAATTCAATTCAGAAGCACGAGCATCTCTATCGGAAGTTACACCGGCGCTTCTCAATGAGCTTTCTTGCCTTGCGCCGTTTGGAATCGGCAATCCAAAACCTGTTTTTTTGGTCACGGGCTCCACTGTTTCCGCTGTGAATACATTTGGGCGCGCGAAGAATCACATTGAAGTTTTGCTTTCATGCGCGCGGACAGGTGTGACTGCCCGTGCGTTCGATTTTTTCAAGACCGCGGAGTCATTCACGCATACGCCAATATCAGGCAACAATGTGAATATTCTCGCGACTATAGAGCGCGATTCATATCGCGGAGGTCTTGCGCTTCGGATTGTTGATATTATTCCGGCAACTTGAAAATGGTGATAAAATCAGCTTTTATGGAAAAAATACTCATATACACTGACGGAGGCGCGCGAAACAATCCAGGACCTGCGGGAGCCGGCGCCGTGATTCTCGCCGATAGCAAAAAAATTGAAATTAAAAAGTTTCTTGGCAGTCAGACTAATAATTGGGCGGAATACGAAGCGGTGGCGCTAGCACTTGCCGAAGCGAAGAAGCGCGGATTTGCAAAACGAGAAATCGAGGTGCGTCTCGACAGCCAGCTTGTCGCCGAGCAGTTGTCAAATAATTATCAAGTAAAAGAAGCGACTCTGTGGCCGCAGTATATGAAAGTGCACAATTTGCTCGTCGCGCATTTTCCGGGCGCGATTTTTAAATACATTCCGCGAGAAGAAAACAAAGAGGCGGACCGTCTTGTGAATGAAGCGATAGACGAAGCCGGTTTCCCGAGGTGACTCCTTTATCCACGAGGTGAGACCTTGGCTGGTTTAAGGTCTCTCCTCGGGGATATATTTAATGAAATGGGTACAAAACTTCTCCTCGCTGTTATCTTCGGATTTCTTGCGGGAGTTTTTGCGCGCTCGTTTTATCCTCTTGGTTTTGCGGTCGCCGGTTTTGCGGTACTGATTGCCGTCATTTCTATACTCTTTGCATATTTTGATGATACAAAAAGAACGGCACTGATTATTTTTGCAATCGCGCTTATAGCATTTGCCGGAGGGATTTTGCGAATGAATAGCGCGGTGCTCATAGGCGACCCTGAACTCACGAATCGTCTCGACAAGAAAGTCACGATTGAGGGAGTTGTTTCTGATGAACCGGATGTCCGGGAAAGTAATATTCGTTTATCTGTAAAAGCAGGGGAAATAATATTAGGAACAAGCACTAAAGCTATTCGCGCCGGAGTACTCGTTGTCGCCCCGCACAACACGCCCGTGCAATACGGCGCTAGCGTGCGGGCAGAGGGAACACTTCGTCTCCCACGGGCTTTTGAGGTAGGGGATGGGCGAGAGTTTAGCTACCCGGAATATTTGGCAAAAGATGGAATCGGATACGAGCTCGCATTTGCACAAGTCGAGATATTGTCAGTCGGAGGGGGAAACATAATTAAAGAGTCCGCTATTTGGGTCAAGCAGAAATTTTTGGAGGGACTGGGGCTTGCGCTTGGCGAACCGCAGGCGGGGCTTGGAGGAGGAATCACCGTCGGCGCGAAACGAGGCCTTGGAAAAGAGCTGTCGGCTATTTTCATTTCCGTCGGCCTTATCCATGTCGTCGTTCTTTCCGGCTACAACATCATGCTCGTCATGAACGGCGCGTTGCGGATGTTCTCCAGCGCTCCGCGATTGTTCAGATTATTTCTTGGCGCATTTATCGCCATATTTTTTGCTCTCATGACGGGAGGGGCGTCTTCTTCGGTGCGCGCCGCCGCGATGGCTGTCATCGGTGTTGTGGGGCGGGCGACAGGCCGTTTGTATCTTGCCTCTCGCGCGCTTGGAGTCGTGGCTTTAGGAATGGTCGTCTGGAATCCGTTCACTCTCTCGTTTGATTTAGGATTTCAGTTGTCGGTTCTCGCGACACTCGGGCTTATTTGGTTTACGCCGATTTTCTCCGCGCGCTTGAAATGGATTACGGAAAAATTTGCTCTGCGCGAAATTACAGCTTCAACGCTTGGCACACAGCTCGCCGTGCTTCCTTTGCTTCTGTATCAAAACGGCCAGCTCCCTCTGTTTTCTCTTCCGGCGAACCTGTTTGCGCTCATTGCAATTCCTCCGGCAATGACTGCTTCTGCCCTTGCATCTGTTGCTGGCCTGATTGCAGAGCCAGTTGCGACACTGGTTGCCTTACCCGCCTACATTCTCCTTTCGTACATTATTGAAATCGCAAAATTTTTCGCTTCGCTTCCGTTTTCGTCCGTCGCCATCGGCGCTTTCAGCGCGTGGTGGATGTTTCTCGCGTATGCGCTAATGTTCGGCGGGCTTGTTTTTATAAAAAGGCGAGCGGCTTGAGGGAAAACTTTCCTCTTGCCGCCCGCCCGAGGCCATGTTAGAAAACCATGTCCTCGAATGGGTCGTCTTTCGGATCCGGGGCGAACCCGTTCCGTTTGACGACCACGCCCGCCGTCGTAGCAATCGGCGGCGTTTCAGTTTTTGCCAGGTCTGGACCACCATAGTCCCCGTCCTGGCCCTGCGCCGGCAGCTGCACTACTACCGGGGGCAGCTGCTCCCCCTTCTTTTCTGACATCCTGCGCTCCTTTAGAAGAGCGCGACCACAAGCCAGACGCTTGCAGCCGGCCCGCATTGACTGTAACGAATCAGAGAGAGAGAGTCAATCGTAGCGACTGCTGTCGCTCGCAGATCAACGCAGAACCCGCCAGCTGGCGGAACGCAGATTTACGCAGAAGAAAAAATCAAGGACTCCCCTTGATTATCATTATTACTGCACTTCCGCGAACCTTTTCTCCATCACATCCCAATTCAGATTCTTGAAAAATGCGTCTATGTATTTGCCCTTGCCCTGCGCGCCGTAATCAAGAATGAATGCATGTTCCCACACATCAAGCGCGAGGATAATCGGAAGCGTGACGAAATGCCCCTGATGCTGTTCGCCCGTGAATCCTACCAGAAATGCATCGGCCTCTTTGTCGAAGTAGAGGATTGACCACCCGGGACCGCGCATCATTCCAGTTTGTCTGACGACAGTTAGCGCTGTCTCAACGCTCCCGCAATCTTTCGCGAGCGCACGCGCGAGCGGACCGTTCGCATTGAGCGCGGTCGGTCTACCTTCCCATTGAGTAAAGTATTTTTCGTGCAAGCGCATCCCGCCGAACTCGAATGACCTGCGCCGAATGAGTTCCGAAATCGCGTGCGCGTTCTTTTCCGCATCCTTGACGAGCTCCTCGATTGCGCCAGAAATCGCGTTGAAATTTTTTACATACCCTGCATAAAGCCCCAGATGCTCCTCAACTGATTTTGCAGAGATGCCCTCGAGCGCAGGCAGATTAAATTTCTTCGCTTCGTATGTGTGATAAATTGCCATATAGACAATATACCATAAATCAAAGTGGAAAAGCCAAAGGAAGATGTAAATAAGTAAGATGTGTACCAAACTTATGCGGTCGCATAAGTTTGGTACATAGAAAGAATTGCGATTTTACATTTTACATTTTGGCTTTTGCACCTTACATTTGAAACATGCGTCGAAGCGTGAAAATCAGCCTGTACGCAATTCTGACACTTCTCTTTTTATCTCTCTGCATTTGGTACGCGGTAATTCGCGAGTCCAGAAACGGCCTTCTCACGGTTTCTTTTCTGGATATCGGCCAGGGGGACTCAATATTTATAGATGCGCCTTCGGGCAGACAAGTATTAATTGACGGCGGGGCAAATGGAATTGTTTTGCGGCGACTTTCAGAAGTGATGCCGTGGTATGACCGCACGATTGATGTCGTGATTCCGACTCATCCAGATGCCGACCACATCGGCGGATTAATTGATGTTCTCCCTCGATACAAGGTCGGGACGATAATCCACTCCGATGTGGAAGGAGATACTGCGACTGCGAAAGCGCTAGTTGAGGGAATGGCGAGAGAAGGCGCGAGGCAAGTTATTGTCCGCAGAGGGCAAATAATAAATCTTGGAGGAGGAGCGTATCTCGAAGTGCTGTCGCCTGACAGAAGCGTTAAAAATGTAGACACGAACACCGGATGCGTTGTTACCCGTCTCGTTTACGGCAAGACATCTTTTATGCTTAGTTGCGACGTTCCGCAGGGGATTGAAAATTATCTGGTGCGACTAGATGCCGGAGATTTGCGTTCGGATGTATTGAAAGCCGGGCATCACGGCTCTCGCACTTCTTCGTCGGAACTTTTTGTTGGCTTCGTAAATCCAACATACGCGGTTTTTTCTCGCGGATGCAAAAATAAGTACGGCCATCCGCACAAAGAAGTTGTCGAATTGTTTGCGCGCTTAGGCATTCCAACTCTGGACACCTGCAAAGACGGCACGATTTCATTTGTATCGGATGGAGATACGGTTGTGAAAAAGTAAAAAAGTCCTGTTCCTTATCCCATCCGGCCGGATTGGATAAGGAACAGCAAATCTAGAAGCCCAAAGTGAGGTACAGAGAGATTTGGACGAACACTATCTTGCCAGTCCGGCCTTTTTCAGGGTCAGATGCGCGCCTCTTTTCTTCATTGTTTTAAGGCCTTTTGCGGAAACCATTATCGTGATTTTTTTGCCGAGTTCGGGAATGAAAAGAGTCTTTTTTTGCAGATTGACTTGGCGGCGGCGTTTCCCAGTAGGATTGAATTTAGTCGCGCGGACGCGGTTGGAATATCCCCCGCCAACTAGCGATGTCTTTCCCGTTATGTCGCATACGCGTCCCATATGAACGCGCATACTATCGTGGACTATGGCAAAAGTCAAAAAAATTTGTTGCATGGTTTCATTTCTCCAACCACTTGCTTATTCGCGCGAATAAGCAAGTAAGGAATCAAGGGTACGAATGTGATAACATGAAAAGTCATATGGAAATTTTAGACGCTGTTTTTCTAGTCGCGGTAATAATGTTCTCGGCCGTCATACACGAGCTGATGCACGGCGTTGCGGCAAATAAATTAGGCGATCCGACGGCGCGCCTTATGGGCCGACTCACGCTCAATCCTCTTGTTCACCTGGATGCCTTTGGCTCGGTCATTCTTCCGCTTGTTCTTGTGCTAACGAATTCGTCAATTCTTTTCGGCTGGGCTAAACCTGTTCCTTACAATCCATTCAATCTTCGACCCGGAAGATGGAGCGAAGCGATTGTCGCTGGAGCTGGACCCTTCTCTAATCTGGTTATCGCGCTTCTGGGCGGAGCCGTCATTCGCCTAGGGATTTTGCCCTCGGGGCTGAACGATGTCGTGTTTCTAATAGTTATTGTTAATGTAATGCTATTTCTTTTTAATCTTATCCCAGTTCCACCGCTCGACGGCTCGAAAGTTCTTTCAGCGGTTTTGCCTAGGTCAGCGTCTATTGTTTACAGCGGGTGGCGCACTCGTATGGAATACAATCCGTTTATGGGGATGGGAATCGTGCTTGTCATAATTCTCTTTTTGGGCGACGCATTCGGCGGGCTGGTCTACGGAATCGCGCATTTGATAACAGGAGTTTGATTTATTTGCTTTTCTAGCCAACAGATAGTACACTCCTCGCACTCCCTTTGGGAGTTTTAATTTGCATTTTCTACGAACTACGCACTACCCACTACGGACTATGAGCACCATAAATCAACTTACGCGCAAGGGGCGCAAGCAAAAAACATGGCGCACGAAGACCATCGCTCTTTCGCGCGGTTTCAATACTATTGCGAATCGGCCGAGTTACTTTCCAGCGCCGTTTAAACGAGGCGTTTGTACCCGCGTAACGACAAAGACCCCTCGCAAGCCGAACTCGGCTATCAGAAAGATTGCCCGCGTGCGCCTCACAAATGGAATGGAAATCACCGCATATATTCCAGGCGAGGGCCACACATTGCAGGAACACTCTGTCGTTCTCGTGCGAGGCGGGAGAGTGAAAGACATCGGCGTGCGATACACGATTGTGCGCGGAAAGCTGGACGCTACAGGAGTTGATGTTCGCCGACGCGGTCGTTCTCGCTATGGCGCGAAGAGGCCAAAGGCTAGTAAATAGCCACTAGCGACTAGCCATTAGAAAAGAAATACATTTAAATTCACTAACCCCTAAACCCTAGTGGCTAATAACTACTAATAACCATCCGTATGAGAAGACCGACAAAAAGAAAAAATATTGTACCGCCTGATGCCGTTTACGGCTCGTTCAAGGTTGCGAAGCTCATCAACTACGTGATGGAGCGCGGAAAGAAAGACACAGCGCGCAAAATCGTTTACAAAGTCATGGAGGAGCTGAAGAAAGACGGCGACCCTGTCGTTATTCTTGAAGAAGCTCTTGAAAAGGCGAGCCCTTCAGTAGAGGTGCGCTCTCGCCGCGTGGGAGGAGCCAACTACCAAGTTCCGCGCGAAGTGCGTCCGGAACGCCGACTTGCTCTCGGAATGCGCTGGATAGTTGAAGCGGCGGAAGGCACAAAAGGAAAGCCGATGGCGGTAAGCCTCCTCAACGAGATCCGCGCCGCGCACAAGGGCGAGGGCTCGGCAGTCACAAAAAAAGAAACAACACATCGCATGGCTGAAGCCAACAAGGCATTCGCGCACTTTACCTGGTAGCTTGTTTTGCAGGTGCTTTACAGCGTATGACGCTTACATTCCCGGCCGTGAATGTAAGCGTCATACATACATGAATATGTCACGTTTTTAAACGGAATAATTTCTTCAATCTATCTTCATCCTCTATTTTCTCCAACACTCCATACAAAATAAATTGCGACAGCTCTGATTCTTTCTTAATCAATTGTACGAGTTCCTCGCAGTCGTGCGGGAAGATCCATACACTGTGTTGGAGTTTCACGAACCCCGCATTCTTTAGAATGTGCCTCACCTTCTTCCTTAGCGAGGCGTACTTTTCAGGGATGTCAAACACGGCTACTCGCCATTTGTGATCCCATGGCCTTGTTCCGAGCAGTTTGCGGTTAGCCTCAACAGCCGTCCCAAGGGCGCTCCGGCCGGCGCCCGTAATCGACAGGCGTTCACTGCGTTCTTGAATATATTCGCATTCTTTGAGACGTTCTATGGCCAGTTTTCGGCGGTAGCGGTATGTCGCGCGCTCCCTTGCAAGTTTATAAAATCTTTTATTTGATCGCGCCGAAAGGAGGGTGCTGTAGAGGAAATCGCCAAATGTCAGCTCATCAAGTATGTCCCGCTCTATCGGACCAAGTCGGTTTTTGCGCCCCCATTTCCGACCGGAACCGCGTTTCATATCGTATGACTCTAACTCACCCGGCCGGGAATGCAAGCGTCATATCTTGATTCACTATACTCATTGTTGTCTGGTATCATGAACAAGTGGCGAACGATATTCTTGAAAAAACACTCGACTATTTTTTACATCCGCAAAATTCGTGGCTCTACGGCCAGGACGTACAGCGCGCGATGACGGCATTTTCCCGCTCGCCGGACCCGATTCCGGAGCATGGCCTCGATTTCTTTCTTGACTGGCTCGCGTTTGATTTTCAATTTAGGCCTGACAAAAATCTTTTGCGGTATGCAGCCGCCTCAAATCCGATGCAATTGAGCGACGAAGAAATCACGGCATTGCAGGAAGTTGCGGAAAATAACCGCTACGATTTTTTTGAAGTTGTTTCAGCCGGCAAAAAAATTTCCACCGAGCTCAAGTCAATGCGTGATGGGAATCTATACACGCTTCCCGCCTCGGAACGAATACGAAAAGTCCGGGTCGGAGAAGTAATCGTATGCCGTCTCGCGCAAATGCGCGGCGAATGGCATCTAATGATGGACCAAGGAGTGGGAATGTATCGCCCGAGCAAGCGGGACAAGCGCCGCATGCGCGAGGATTTCCCGGTCTTCGATTCGCAAGTCGTGTGGCGCGATATTGTACGTGCCAACGCAGTCCTTCTCGACGCGGAAGCGACATCGGACGGAGAAATGCTCGTTTCTGGATTTGCCCCAGGCGGTTCGCACCAAGAGGACGACAATTGTCCGATTTGCCAAGCGATGCGGAAAGCGAAAGCCGAAGGCCGCCAGCTGACGCATAAGGAATTGACCGATGCCTTCGCGGAGGCGAACAAAGATAAAGACAAAAACCGCAAGAGCTGATTGGCATTTGACGTTCAGTCGCGGAGGGTTACTATGTGCGCATGACCACTGCCACGTTGGAAAAAAGAGTTCGCACGCTCGAGGCGGAAGTTAAGTCGCTCAAAAGCGTTATGAGGGAGAGTGTGCGAGCAGATCTTCGAGCGAAGATAATCGAAGGACTCAACAGCGGTCCGGCTGTGAAAATAGACGGCGGATATTGGAAAAAGACGGAAAAGCAAATTAAGACAAAAGCAAAGAAACTCCCGAGGTGGCTACAGGCGAGTTTGAAAGATGTCGAGGAGGGGAGAGTTTCAGGCCCATTTGATACCGTGGACGAATTGATGGCGCACCTCCAGAAGAAATGAAGTATTCGACAACGGCGCATTTTGATCGAGCGTTTGAGAAATTTTCTGCCGAGGTTCAGAGCGCGTTTAGAAAACAAGTCCGGTATCTGGTTGTTGATATTCGGTACCCATCATTACGGGCAAAGAAGTACGATGAGAGAACCGATGTGTGGCAGGCACGTGTTACAGGCAATGTCCGTTTTTATTTTCGAATTGAGGGTGATACATATCGACTATTGAATATCCAAAAACACCCAAAATGAAATATGCGCAAGAGGACGAAACTAAAAGAACATTCGTGCGCGCTGTGTAAACCACACAAAATGTGCGGTGGTTGCCGTTGGACAAACCGCGACCTTTCACGGCTTAAGGATTTTGAG
>MFLD01000017.1 GCA_001781465.1 Candidatus Kaiserbacteria bacterium RIFCSPHIGHO2_02_FULL_49_16 | reverse complement strand
TGATAAATCTTTAATTTTCGTCATTATCCAAAATCATCGCACAAATCTGGGCTTTAGGGAAACTGGATTAAGGAAAGAAAAAATCGCCATTCCTTTGCATCGCCATATCCTTTGTCATTCCAACATTTTGCAAAATGTTAGAATGACGCCTGTTTTAACTTTTTCCGCCTCTCGCCTCTCTCCCGCGCCCGCCTCTTTTCTTATGCTAGTGTTTTGCAAAACACTAGCATAGAGGTTCCTGTTCCTGCCCCGCCCCATCCCCTTTTTTCATCGCGCATTGCACGGTGTGTCTAAACATTATCTTCGCTCGCTATCTTCCAAACACCCTTTTCGAGAAAGGCAGGGATGGTCTGGCGATTCGCTTTGTTGAGCAAATTTGAGTAGGAGAGTTTATTCCGCTTCGCATATTCGTTCAGCGTGATGACCGTTTTTCTTTCCAAGCAAGCGAGGCGCTTGTGATAACTATTGGCAAGCGCGCGTCCGACAATTTCTTCCATGATGCCTGTTTTGCCACTTTTCTCGAATTCTTTGAACGCGTCATAATAACGCGCCCTGTTCGCAAATGCGATATTGATTGGTACATACCCTTCTCGGACAAGCGCATAGTTATTAATCACTCGTCCAATGCGTCCATTGCCATCACAAAAGGGATGCATGTCCTCGAAAACGAGGTGTAGTCGCGCAATGCGAGCGATGATGTGGCCATCTCTGCCCCCGTGATAGGTAGCCAGCATGTCGGTGAGCAGGTTCTCGACATTTTTAGGGTCCGCTCCTATGTGGGTTCCGACTCGCACCCACTCGCCTTCTCTGCGGAAACGGCCGGCAATGCCGTCGTGGATGTTTGCAATAAGCATCTTGTGTAGAAAGAGCATAAGCGGTAACGACAGTTCCGCCTCCTTCGCTTTCGACTCTGTGTATTCAGTTACTCGCGCAAGATTCTTCGCTTCAAAGATTTCCCGCTCGTTAACGAAACGGTCTAAATCAATCTGGAGCAATATTTTTTCAGTCTCCTCAAGGGTAAGCGTACTATTTTCAATCGCGTTTGAGTTGTAGACATGTTCTGGAATCTCGGCTTCGTTTATAATTTTGAGAAGTGATTCCTTCCCCGGTAATGCTTTGTAGTATCGCTCGCGAAGCGATTTAATCTGATTCAATACATAGGGTACGCGGGCCATAGAATTAGTCCCATTATAGCCCCTCTTCACTGTAAAGTCAACCATAATCGTGAAAGGTACGGATAAGTGGGCAAACTTCACGGTTATTCCCTAGGAAAACCGGTCCCGCGGGGGGTTCGGGTTGAAAATGACTCTCTCAATGCCTCTTTGTTTGAAGCCCAATGTACGGCATGCTTGACGGGCTCGTCGTGAGCGCAGTCGAACGGCTCAGACCCCGTCTGAGCCGATGGGGTAGGCATCGGCACCTGTAGACGGGCCGTTCCCCATCCCCTTTTTTCATCGCAATCTATTCTAGTATTTTGCAAAATACTAGAATAGATGCCGTCTCCTAATTTTCACTATTGCGGTCTTTCGTCCTCCTTCGCGAACGCTTCGGACGGGCAGGCGCCATACTAGAATAGATGCACCTCCTCTTTTATAGAATCTGGGCACTAGAAGCCCTAGCCACTAGCAACTAATTCGTGATATCCCCTGTCCTGCCACTTTCACTTGATTTTCACCTAGCCAGTGCGTATACTGTATGGGTCTTTTGGTTTTGATAAAACCGAAAGGGTACTACATCCCAGGGTGGCCCTCCGCGAGGAGGGCCACTTTCTATATATTTAAGACGCGGGTCGACGCACAAGCGCTCTGCCCCAAATATCTGCCGTAATCGCCAAAATATCCGTGTACCCGTCTGCGCCGGTCTTGAGTTCGTGAGAAATATTGTTTCTGGAAGAATATATGTATACCTTCTTTCCGCCATTGCGAAGGTAGGTAACGAGAGCGAGAAAATCCGAGTCCCCGGTAAAAAAGACTGCTGTGTCGTAGGCGTCTTTGCCGTGCATTGCATCAATGATTATTTCCACATCCATGTTGCCCTTCTCCTCAAAGGAATCTCCGGCATCGTTGTGTACCGAAATCCGTTTCAATTCCTTCTTTCGAACCACGAAGTCTAGTCCTTTCTTGAGATAGGTATAGAATTTGTGCTTCCCATCTATGCTGTAGGAACGCGTGCCCTCAGCCGGATATGCCGTGTAATAAAATATCTTTACACTTGCGGGCGCGAACTCCTTTTTAAGATAGGTCTGCAATTTCACATAATCAAAGACATATCCTTTTGCTTTCTGCGCTTCCCACACATTAGCCGCGTCTATGAACACACAAACTGACTTCTTTGCAGTCTTTTTCATTGATTTAAATCTTCCCACAAATCTGCTTTTTAGGGAAACCGGCGGAAAAAGGATAGCCACAATCTGTTTACATCAAAAATCTACTTATTCTCGACGCGACTTTATGCTCCCTGTTTGTCCAAGAGCGTGTGATTGGTTACAAACAGGCACATCAGATGAAGATGTGCACCTGTAGACGGCAGTCCAGCGAAGCGCTAGCGTAGTCGGGCTCCTTGGAATACAAGGAAAAAATCGGCTAGGGACTAGTAGCTAGAAGCTGTTCTTTATCCCCCGCCCCCATTTCTCACGCCCTTGATTTTCATGGCCCCTAGCACTATAATGGCATCGGTGTTTGGAGGGTTCGCCCTCTCACGGCTACATGTAAGCTGTAACCAGACACCATCAAAGAACCCGCCAAAACGGCGGGCTTTTTGTTTGAGGGGGCGAATGGAGGTCAGATACTGTTTAATAGTTTTGTGTTATCCACTTGTTCTCAAATTCTTGCTTGCCTAACGCATTGCGTCTGGTATGCTTCGGATATTAGGGCTTCGGCCTCCGAGACCCCGCCACAAGGCGGGGTCGATGTTTTGTCCATTGTGTATATTTATATGTATTTCTTAAACGCCAACTGTACTTTTTCAAACTGCCTTTCGGGAACTATGTCCACCTTTCGTAGCAGACGATAGTTGCTTATGACTCTGGCTTGCGTAAGTTTCACCCATACCGTCCCAACTTTAACTACCATTGCATAATGAAAAACATCTTTCTTTTCTTTGCTAGTAATCGGTAATACCAAGAGTGTGTCCTTGTTGTACACGCGTAAAACAAGTACTGGTCGTTCAAAATTATCGTTCTTGCCGTCAATCTCCGCTCCGATATTCACGCCAAGCGCACACCACCACACCTCGCGCGGATGAGCATATGCCGCTCGTCCACCAATGTGGACTCACTTTTTCTCTTCGTTCCACTTATCAAAATCTTTTTGCATATTATCTCGTATAAATTCATTCTACGCACAGGCACAGAATGAGTTCGTGCGTTACTGAAAAAGCCGCGCGATGTCGTTGTAAGTGACTGTAATCATTAGGAGCGCGATAATCAGCACGCCAGCCAGGTTCAGAGTTTGCACGAGGATGCGCGGGGCACTGCGCCTCCAAAACGCCTCGATTGCAAGAAGAAGAAGACGACCGCCATCTAGAGCCGGAATTGGTATTAGATTGATGATGGCGAGGTTGACGGAAATAAATCCGGCGAGTGCCAACACGTTTGCAAAGCCATGAGTTGCCGCGTCGGATACAACGCCGACAAGACCGACTGGACCAACTACATCGGCTAGATTCGCTTTACCCTGAAACACTTCGCGAACGATACTCCATAGGCCGCCGCCGACTTGTTTAAAGGCATCTCCAGTGCGTGAGAAAGCTTCCTTCATCGCATCGCCAAAAGATAATGCCTCATTGCTTACTAATACAAGCGCGATACCAACGGCTGGACGCCCCGCGTTATCCTCTATCACGGCGTGTGCCGGCCTTAACGCAACAGTTGTTGTCGTGCCCATTCGTTCGTAAGCAATAAATATTTGCTTGCCGCCGCGCGCGCGGACAAAATCCATTACTGTGTCGGGGGCAAGTCGCTCTAGCTTGGCACCTTTGTCATCCCGAATACCCACAATTTTATCGCCCGCAATGATACCAGCGGCTTCTGCCGGAGAACCCACAACAACATCCGCGACAACCAAATGCGCGCTTTCATTCGCGCTCGCGGAATCAACTACTCGCGGAATGCCAAGCGATAACGCGCCGGCAAATAGTCCCCACGCGAGAATTGCATTGGCAAGGACTCCCGCGACAAGAATGAGCGCCTGCACATGACGATTGGCATCCACAAAACTTCCCTGTCCATGCTCCTTTTCTCCCTCATCGCCGAAAAGACGCACGAATCCGCCGAATGGCAGCCAGTTAAAAGTGTATTCAGTTTCTCCGATTTTCCCGAAAAGGAACGCGCGAGGGGGATATCCCACGCCGAATTCTTCAACGCGAACCTTAAATATTTTCGCCGCTATAAAATGCCCGAACTCGTGCGCGACAATTAGCACGACTAGGATTGCGATGACCAAAAGTGCAGTCGTCATGCCAGAATAGTTAGTAGTAAATAGTCAGTAGTTAGTAGTGGTAAGGACTGTGGGTTTTCTACAGACTATTTTCTACTGGCTACTAGCTAGCTTGCCATTTCCGCTTCTTTCTTCTCAAACGCCTTTTCCAATTCTCCGTTCGCCGCGTCCACTTTTTTCTGCAACTCGTCTTTTAACTGGAATTTATCATCCTCGGTGATTTCGCCCGCGCGTTCTTTTTCTTGAATGTCTTTCCATGTTTCATCGCGCGCGATGCGCACCGCCGTGCGCGCTTCCTCTAATTTATGCTTTGCTATCTTTACTAATTGTTCGCGCCGCTCTGCGGTAAGCTCTGGAAACGTTACTCGGAGGCCCGAAGAATCGGCATTCGTGCCGATGCCGAGATTTGCCGCCGCTATCGCCCGCTCGATGTCTTTGACGATTGAAGCGTCCCAAGCAGTGACTCGAAGCGTCCGCGCGTCTTCAATTCCGATGTTCGCCACTTGCTTTAAGGGCATCATTGAGCCGTAAGCGGAAACCATGATTCCATCAAGTATAGCCGGCATCGCTCTGCCGGTGCGGAGCCCGCCGTACTCGCGCGAGAGCCACTCGCGCGCCTCGATAATCTTGCTTTCAAATACCTTAAAATCATAATCCATAGCTCCATTATACCCGGTTAGTGAACGTTAGCGAAATGGTTTCCGCGCAGTAAAAATACAGTATCGGAAAAGTCCATTTTTAATATAAGTGAACCAGTGATAAGCGGCAAATGTATTGATAAATTGCTTAGCCCCAAATAATTGAACCAGCGGATAGACAAATCTCGCAATTTTGTGGAGTCGGTATACCGAAGGAAGTACCTGTGCTGATATGTTTAGCTCTTTTTCCTCCACAAAACCAGTCTGTCGAATGAGTGCGGGAAAGAAATCATGTCTAAAACTCTTCAATCCAAACAAGGCGGCATGCTCGATGTTGAAGTCTAGCCAGTTTTTCTCATCATGGGTAAATTGTTCGTCCGGCGCAATCGTATACTCAAAAAGGGCTATGGTACCGCCCGGTTTCAGGATTCTATAAAACTCGCCCAGCGTTTTCAGGATGTCTGGCGAGTGCGACAGCGTCTCGCTAGTGTAGATTGAATCAAAATAATTATCGGGAAAACCAGTCGCCGAGTAATCCATGAATTTGTACTCAACTTTATTGCTGACACCGAGTCTTTTCGCGCGCGCTTGAGCGCTTTTAATTTCAAATGGCGTGATTGTGATACCGACAATATGCGCCCCATATTTTCTTGCTAGATATGTGGATACGGCTCCTTCTCCGCAACCCGCTTCTAACACGAGCTGTTTTTCGTGGAGTTCGAGCTTTCGAGCAATCATATCCTGCATATGCAATTGCGCTTCTCTCTCGCTAATATCTGCTGTGCCATTCGGATAATATCCCATGTGTTTTGCCCCGCCTAAAACGATGAGATATCCCAACCTGGTGCGAAGACGGGAGTAATAGCGTGCCACTTTTTGATTTGTATCTGTGTAAAGCGCTTCCATATTATTCTGCGCGGTTATACTCTTGGAACGAGAAGCGCAACCTGCTCTAAAAGAGTTTTTAAGAGAGATCCTTTATCTGTCGCGTATTTGCGAGCCCGATAAATCGCTTCAAGTCCGACTTTCATTTTTCCTGCACCAGTTTTGTCAAGCTCTCTCTCAAGTGATGAGAGAAACGATATGATGGAGCCCAAATCCCTTTCCTCATCTTCTCTTGGCAAAAGAACCTTTACCATTTCTATTCTCTTAGATTTATCTGATTTCAAAAAAACTCCTATGTCAATCTTTCCTTTTTGTTCACTTCCTTGCGAAAGCAAAAGTGTCTGTGCGCGAGAGCGCAGGGTTGCGAGCAACGATTCTGGCGATGGCGTGATTATAAAGAAAGACGCGTCCGCAGATGGCTCCTCCAGAATTTTGAGAAGCGCATTTTGCGCGTCCGCGGTCATATTAGGCGCAACGATTATGAAAAAGCGATTCTTTTCTTTGATTGCGCGAGAACTGGCGCGCGAGCGAAGCTCGCGCGCCTCATCTATTCCAAATTGCAGATACTCTCTGATGAAAATATCTGGATTCCCACGGGACTCGATACCAGCGCCGAGTGCTTCGAGAACGCGCTCAATCATTTCATTTCCACCGGCAACAAGATGTACATTACCCGAGAATTCTATTTCCATTGATTTATTATAGCAACCAGCAGTATCCTGCGACATGGATGGAGAAATACACAGCCTGCGCTTGAATTGACGGACAATACCGCACAGACATGTTAGACTTCCGTTTTAACGGTGGCGCGAACTTATCGCACCACATTTTAAAATCAGAATGAAAAATCCTCAGAGAAAAATCCGAAGCACGGCTATGATATTTACGCGTTGGGTCGGTTCGCCCGCGTCGCTTGCGACCCATACCATTATTTTCGCGGGGTTTTTTATCGCCGTAAAGACAGGACTCATAGCCTACGATGAAATGCTTCTTGTTCTCACTACCATCGTGTCGCTCGAAGCGATATACCTTTCAATATTCATTCAGATGACTATTAACCACACGACCAAAGAGCTTGAAGAGGTCGGAGAGGACATTGAAGAGATTCAGGAGGACATCGGAGAAATCCAGGAAAACGTTGATGAGTTGCAGGAAGACGTTGAAGAAATAGTCGAGGAGGACGAGACGGAAAAGCGCGAGGTGTTGCAAGAAAAAACCGCGCTCGATGAAATCCAAAGGGATTTGCGCAAACTATTGGCGGACGTGGAGAGATTGAAGAATGGGCACTCAAATGCGTCTGCGCAGAATTCTACGGCGCGCGAGTAAATCCAGCACCAAGGACCGTCCTTGGTGAAAGTACCTGTTAGCGCTTGGCTATTATCGCTTTCTTATAAGTCTCCAAATGTTTAAGGGCTTCACCAGTGCCTTTGGCCACACAGTATGGCGCGTCTTTTGCGAGCCGTGCGCGGACTCCTGTCCGGCGAAAAACGAGTTCCGGCAAATTTCGCAGAAGCGAAGAACCGCCAGTCATGATTATTCCATTGTCTATAATGTCTGCCGAGAGTTCGGGCGGAGTCTCCTGCAAAACATCCTTGATCGCGCTAACCATTGTGCGAAGCTCCTTGCCGATAGCACGCACTATTTCATTCGTACTGATTTCGAGCGACCTGGGAAGCCCTGTCAGATGGTCGCGGCCTTTTATCTGCATTGAGAGCTCCTCATCAATCGGAACAGCAGAGCCGATTTGGATTTTTATCTCCTCCGCCATTGCGTCTCCGATGCCGAGATTTGCCGTTTTCTTTATGTAATCGGCGATCGCGTGGTCTATCGCGTTGCCCGCGCACTTGACGGATGTCGAAGCAACAATCCCGCCGAGAGCGATAACCGCAATGTCTGTCGTGCCTCCTCCGATGTCCACCACCATATGCCCTCTCGCCTCGTGAATGGGAATTCCCGCGCCAATGGCCGCGAGAATCGGCTCTTTGACGACATACGCCTCGCGCGCGCCGGCTTTCGTCGCCGCTTCCACCACTGCTCGTCTTTCTGTGGAAGTGACTCCGGCTGGAACGCTTATCATCACTTCTGGGCGGAAAATATTCCACTTGCCGAGAGACTTTCTTATGTAGTAGCGCAACATTGCCTCCGTGACGCGATAATCGGCGATGACGCCATCCTTCATCGGACGATAGGCGATAATGTCGCCAGGCGTTCGGCCTATCATTTCCTTTGCCTCATTTCCTACCGCGAGGATTTTATTATCAGCGACAGAAACAGCGACAACTGACGGCTCGTTAAGCACGATTCCCTTCCCCGGCACGAAAACGAGAACTGTCGTCGTTCCGAGGTCAATTCCTAATTTAGGCGAGAATGAGAATGACATGCGAGGCATTGTATGCCAAAACGGGTATGGAGTATAGGGAATGGAGTATCGTGTATCTTGTATCGTGTATGGAGCAAGGTCTCTCCTCGGGAATCCAGCATTTTGAGGTGAGACCTTGGTTATTTTTCTCGGCTTCTTTCTGCGTATTTCTGCGTCCGGGCCGATAGGGTTGGTATCGGCACCTGTAGACGGTCTGCGTTAGTCTGCGAGCCACAGCAGTGGCTACATACCATTGACTCTCTCTCTCTGATTTGCGATAGTGCAAGTAGCTCGGGAAGTTGAGACGAGCAAATTCAATCAACCCGAAAAAAGGAGTCCACATTATGATTATGTTCACAATCACCGTCGCACCGGTGTCGGTGCAACGAAAAGGTGAGCCCGTGCGTTTTGTCGCCCTCGATTCTGGCGACATTCTGGTAGGCTGTAGCTCGACATACCACGAACTCATTAGCGGTTGCGATGAGGACGGAAAAGGGCATGCCATCCTCACAGCAGGTAGACGCGAAGAGGGGCGACTAGTCTTCGTTCAGGGAACACCGTCCATGTGTGAAGAGGTTGAGAAGTCTCTCGCCGCGGAAGCACTACTAATGGCGGTGGTCAATGCGGCGCACAACCGCTTCCTCAACCAAGCTATGGGTTTCGAGAGAAACTCGACATGAAGCCGTCGCACGGAGAAGCACGAGAATCGTCGTTGCAATCTGTCGCGACGGCTTTTCTCTTTTCTGCCCTATGCAATGAGGCGACGCCTCATCGCAACTCGTTATTCAGTATTCATTATTCAATATTCTCCTCCCTTCTTTCTAAACTTCCCCTTATTGGCCTTCTCGTACTTATCAGGATTTAACAGATACCCCGTACCATCCGCCCCCGGCGGAGCTACGGGGCGCGACTCGGTAATGCCGATTTACATGTGTAATCACCTACTTGCTTTTTCGTTTATCTTCAGGCCTTAACTCCCACCAAAATTTCTTGCCGAAATTTTCGGCCTTGTCGCAAACGCTTTTGAG